>CAZDNU010000041.1:0-3893 GCA_964506865.1 uncultured Fusobacteriales bacterium
TTTGTGCAATTAATTATACAATTTTCCTTATTTGAATATAATCATTTGTTGAAAAACTTCTTACTTGCTCTAATTTTGAAGAGTCATATGTAAAAAAATCATAGTTTGTATTATTATACAACTGTTTAAAGTGTTCTCTTGTAATTTCCAACGATTTATTTGTTCCTTCTTTTATTGCAATACTTGGAACAACTATAATAAACTTAGTAAATCCGTATTTTTTATTTAGTTCAAATATACTTCTTAAGTAAACATAGGTTTTTCCTGTTCCTGTTTCCATTTCAACTGCAAAATCCATTGATTTTAATTTTTCTGTTTGCTTTAGCCCGTTTCTTATTTGTATTTTCCTTATATTTTCCAATAATTCTTCTGATAGTAATGATAATTTATTTCCTACACCTAAATCTGTATTTATAGTTCCTATTTGTTGCTGTCCTAATAATTATGCAACTGTAAAATTTGTTTGCATTGTTTCTTGTCCTTCAAATATATCTGTAATTGATTTTATCGCTTCTAATTGATAATCTAAATCACTTTCAAATTTTAGTTTCATAAATATAACCTCACTTATTCTCAATTTTGACAATATAGGTTTTTCTATGTTAAAGTTTTATATTTTTTTTAACACAGAAATTTCATATGTTAAGTTTTTTTGATTTTTTTAACATACTCCTTTTTAATGTTAAGCTTTTCCATTTTATTTAACATTATAATTATTCTTTTGATAATAATTCATACAACTCACTATTTATATAATAATTCTGGTTTCCTATTTTTTCTTTTTTTACTATTCCAATATTTTCAAGTTTATCTAAATATTTTGAAGCTGTTTGTCTTGAAATATCTAGTCTTTCCACTAAAAATTCTATCTTTGTGTATGGGTGTAAAAAAAGTATTTCTAATAAGTCCTTACTGTAAATTTTAGATTCGTTTTCTATGATTTTCACTTTAATTTCTTTCATCAATACTTTTATTTGATTGATTTTATTAATTGTATATTTTGAAGTTTCTTCTACACCTTCTAAAATATATAATATCCATTCTTCCCAAATGTTTTTTGTTCTTACTTCTTGTAATAGTCTATAATAATCAGACTTATTTTTTATTATAAATCTACTTAAATATAGTATTGGAATATCTAATAACTCTTTTAATACAAGGTATAGTACATTTATTATTCTTCCTGTTCTGCCGTTTCCATCATAAAAAGGGTGAATGCTTTCAAATTGATAATGAATTACTGCCATTTTTATTAACGGATCAATGTCATCATCATCATTATTAATATACTCTTCAAGGTTTTTTAGTAATTCAGCAATAACTTCAAATCTTTGAGGTGGCATATATACTATTTCACCTGTTGAAGCATTTTTTAATGCTGTTCCTGCCTGTCTTCTTATACCTGCATTATTGTCTTCAAGTTTCATTTGAATTTCTTCAATAAATCTTATGATTAGAATTTTATTTTCTTTTATTAATTCAAATCCGTGTTTTAATGCAATAGTGTAATTTTTTACTTCTTTTGTCGCGTGTGATATTATTTCAATGTCAATATCTGATTTATATAGTTCATCATGTGTTGTTATTATGTTTTCTATCTCGGAACTGTCTTTTGCTTCTTGTAAAATTAAAGTATTTATTAAAATATTTCCATTAGGAATTGTTTTTGTAATTCCTTTTAATTCCGCAAGTGCTTTATTTGCCTGATTTACTTTTTTTAGTATCTTTTTTGTTTCTATATCTATTTTTAATGGTAGTTTTTCAGGGATAAATTCATTTTTATCTATCATTTTATCAACTTCCTTTCTTTTATCTGTGTGGATCTGTGGTTAAAAACCTTTTTTGCCACGGATTAACACAGATACACACGGATATTTTTTTATCATCATTCTTTTCATTCGTGTTATTCGAGTTATTCGTGGTTTAAAAGATTTTTTAATTCCTTCTTTAATTCTTTCAACTTCATATTCATCTCAACTCTTTTATTCATTTGGTTCTCTTTCTTCACTTTGTTTTTCAAAACATTTATTTTTTCCTCTAATTCTCTAATCTTTTCCAATCTTACAACAGTTTCTTTACTGTTTTTCAATTCTTCATATTTTCCAGTATAAAATGACAAATTATATTCTACTATTTTATCACAAATTCCCTGATAAAGCATGAAAAAATTTAAAAAAGATAAATTCTCAATTTTTATCCTTTCTAAAAACTCATAAAACCGTTCATCTAACTCATTTAGATTTATCTTTTCAGTAGAAAAAGTCTTCTCGATAACCAGTTTTATCTTGTCGCTTTTATTAATTCTTTTCAAAGCACAATTTACATAAAAATCATTTTTTATTTCTGCAACTAACACTAAAGGATATGGAATACTCTTTTGAATAATCTCAAATATCTGATTATAATGCTTTGCATTTCTTAAAACAACTGTAATAAAATCTACTTCCAAATATTCAACTTCATCATCAACATATTTTTCAATATTTATTGTATTTTCTTTTAATGAATATTCCCAAATTATTTTTTCTATATCATTTTTAATAATATCTTTTTCGACTTTAATCAAATTAGCATTTTCATATATTTGTTTTTTATATATAATAGAATTTACCTTTGCTTTTTCAGGTAAATTCATGTCTTGAAATATCATACTTGCACCTACTTTATAATTAAAAATGAAATCAACTCAAAATCTTCTAATCCTTTAAATCTCTCTTTATCCAAAGTTGTACCACCTCTTGAAAAAAGGCTTTCTACTCCTTTTTCTTCTTCCTTACCTATTATACTTTTAACAGCCTCTTCAAGTAAGTAATTATACCAACTCATATCTGTTCCATTATTAGTTTCTTTATTAAAAACTTCTACTACTTCATCTAAAACAATATTTTTTCCATTACACAACTTTTTATACATATCCAGTACTTTTTTACTATGCACAAAGCTATGCAATACTTCCCCTTCTTCATTAATATACACCATAAAATATGGACTGAAAGCATTTTTGCTTCTGTCTACTGCATTTTCATTTACTTGTTTTAAGCAAAATATAGTACCTGGTTTAATCTCTTCTAAATTTGTTTTAGAAACTGCATACATACCATTTGAAGCTTGGTCTAATTCAAGTTTATTACGCTTCATATACTCCATTAAATCCATTTTAAAATCATTAAAAGTAAGGTCGGTAAGGGATATTCCACCTTTTACATCTTCTAAATCAATAACACTTTCTTTCAATTTTTCTAACTGCTGCTTTCTATAAGCAAGGTCTTTCATTAATGTGTTTTCTTCTATTACATTTTCTTCTCCTGTAGCTGATATATCAAGAAGTACCATTCTTCCGCTTACCCTTGCTTCAAGTTTTATATATTCATCTAATTCCATATTAGCCCAAAAGTTTACTAATTGTATAGATTCATTTTTAGAACCAAGCCTATCTATCCTTCCAAATCTTTGTATAATTCTTACTGGATTCCAATGTTTATCATAGTTAATTAAGAAATCACAATCTTGGAGATTTTGCCCTTCTGATATGCAATCTGTTGCAATTAAATTTGCAATTTTTGGATGTACTTCTTTCCAATCATTTCTTCTTCCAGGTAATATTTCACTTTCTTTCATTAAAGCTTCATCAAATTCAGTCTTGGTTCCTTCGATTTTACTTGAAGTATTTGCCTCTTTTACTATATGCATTTTTATAAATAAATCAATATCCGGTATTAAAAATGAAAATGCGTTTATTTCGCCTATTTTTCTGTTTGCCTCATCTAATAAAATATTTATTTCCGAATCATCCCATATCCAATTTTTATTTATCTCATTTGGTAAAAAGATTGATATTTAAATTCTTGAACTAAATTTCCTGATACAAATTCACTTATATTCATAATTTCCTC
>CAZDNU010000042.1:0-2056 GCA_964506865.1 uncultured Fusobacteriales bacterium
TAAAATATTTAATTTATTATTATTTGCTTTATATACCGATTTTTTGTCTACCATTTTGATTTCATTTTTGTCTAAGTTCAATTTGCTTTTCTTTCCAAAATTGATCTTTTTTTCTTCTGCCATTTCTTCATAAAATTCTTTTTGTTTATTGCTTTCTCCATTTGATATATTTACGTTTATTTGTGGGTTTTCAATTCCTTTTTCTATTAATGTATTTTTCAATTCATTAAATCTGCTTTCTAGTATTTCTTTTACTTGCTGATTTTGCACCAAAAATTCTGCTTTCATTATTTGATTATCTAAACTTAATTTTACTTCTACTTCACCTAATTCTTCTGGACTAAGTTTTATTTTCATCTCTTTTCTAAGACTATTATAGTCCATCTTTATACTGGTTTTTATTTGTTCAAATATATTCATATAATCTCTTTTCGGCACATTCGCCTCTGTACTTGATAGTTCGACTTCATTTCTAAGCGATGATTTTTCTATTTGTATTCCTTGATCCATATCAAGTGTTGCTCGCTCATTATTGTTTGTCTCTGCAATGTTTTTAAAGCCATACTTTATAAACTTAAACTCACTATTAGTCTTTGTTGATTCATTATTCGCTTTTTCTAAATTACTTTTCTGATCTTTCATTTTTATTTCATTTTCTAATGTTTCGTTTTCATTTAATTCAAATATTTTTTTTTCTTCGTCTGATTCTAGTGTAGTTTTATCAGATATAGGCTCTTTTAAAATATCAGTCTTTTTTACTTCACTATCTACTTTAACTCTCTCTGTGTCCATTAAGCTTACTTTTTTTTCATAATCAGTCTTTTCATCTTCTTTCACTAAACTTCCTACGATATCATCTACTTTTTCTGTATTTTTATTTTCATCAAAGTAATCCGGCTGATCTTCTAATTTATTTCTTTGCACTTGACTGCTGGTCTCTTTTTCATTAGAAATTTTAAGTGCTTCTACTTTATGCTCAGTTTGCCTACTCTTATCTCTTGCTAACGCTTTAGTATTTCTAATATTTTCTAATGCCACAGTATCTATTCCTTGTGAAATACTGTCTGTCTTTTCATTTTTATTTATAGAGTCTATATTTGGATTTTGGATATCTGTTTTCGTATTTTCTAGTTTTGTTTTACTTTCCTGCGTAAGCTCTACAGCATTATACTCTAGCTCAGACTCATCTTTTTCCGTTACTACTTTTTTGCTTTCTGACACCGTACTTTCCATCTGTTTCTCTGTTTTATTTTTCACCTGTTCATCTCTTCCAATGATCTCAATCTCGTCATCACTATTATCGAACATTTCTCTTTCTAATCTTGTACCTGTCAATTTTTCTGTATCAATTATATCTTTTTCATTATTCAGACTCCATTTTGGATTTTTAATCGTCTCCAAATCATTTTTATTTCCCGATATATCTGCATTTGATGTATTTCGTAAATTTTGTTCTTCCAACGCAAAACTTTCCCTTTGAAACTGATTCGATTGAGTCTCTATTTCTCCTAGACTATGCTTATTGCGTATAATCTCTTTTTTGCCTAAATCTAGATCATTTTCTAATTTTTCTGTATTTTTTTCATCTTGTAGGAATATTTCATTCAAAACTTTTTTAGATAAACTTTGTTTGTCTTTTGTACTATGCACAGACTTTGAATTTTCAACACTTAGCATATCCAAAACATGTTTTTCAATCTTTTCTAAAGCCCCTTTCAGTTTGTCTGTTTCTATTTCTATGCTTTGCTTATCACCTCCACTATATATTTTTTCAAGTATATCTATGTTTTTCGTCCCTGTCTTATCTCCAATTTTTTCTAAATTTTCTACAATATTTTTGAATTTCATTTTTAAGTTATCTTCTAATTCGTTATGTTTTTCATTTACTAATTGATTCACTTTTTTTAATTTTTCACTTAAATCTCTTTTTGATTTTTCTACATTTATATTTTCTATGCTTTCCTGTGGCATATCCTGCACTATTCTTCTTAGTGGCTTACTCTGTTCCGGTAAATCACTCGCTTTGTCATTAAACAAGCGGTCAGGCTTTAACTCT
>CAZDNU010000043.1:0-4429 GCA_964506865.1 uncultured Fusobacteriales bacterium
AACAGAAAATATTAAGAAAATGAAAACTTGTAAAAAGAACTCACATATAGTATAATTTTTTTATAGAAAAGATTAAATTTATAATTTAAAATAAAAGAAAGTTGGATTTAAAGCAAGGGCAGCTTGAAGCCAGAAAAGAAATATTAGTTTATAAAAAATAGGAGGAAATTACTGTGTATGAAAATTTGGAAAAATTGAATTTTTATAAATTATCAAAATATATAAAAAAAAATAAGGGTATGGTAGAGGAGAGCATACTCGACTTAGCTTATGTAAAAGCTTATGAGATGACTCCTATAATTTCAGTAGCAAACGCTAGAAAGAAATCAGGTGTTATATTTAAAAAAGATGATGTAGAGGGATTATCAGCTGAAGTATATGTGGCTATAAAAAAATATTTTAATCCTAGCACTCCACCCCACGACTTAAATGCCTTTGTAAATACAGTTATTAATAATAAACTTGCAGACCTTATGAAAGAAAGGATAAAACAAAAGCAAATGTATGAAGGATTGTCAGTAAAAGAAAAATTGGGATTTACAGGTAGTACAGACTATAGTCATGTAGACAAACTTATAATGGTAAAAGAAGCTGTACGAAGATTAAAACCACTGTGTCAGAAAATTATTCAGCTTGTAGCAGAACGTTATAAAGTAGTAGAAATAATTGAAAGCACTGGATTGGATATAAGTCAAGATGCTATGCGACAGAGAATGCGAGAATGTCGAAAAAGCCTAGGTAGATTAATAGGGGGTTATGCAGATGAGTAAAAAATATTCTTTTGAAGAAATAGAAAACTATATTGTGGATAGAGAACTAGACTTTGTGGAGGAAAATCCTGAAATAGAGAGATTGATAGCAGAAAATGAAGACTATAAAAATATAAAAAATGTACAAAACATGATAAGTGAAGCATTACGTGAAAAAGAGTTTATATTTAAAAATACAGATAAATTAGAAAAGATGAACCTAGCAAGTGAAGAAAAAAATAATATATTGAGTACATTGAAGAAGATATTCTTTTTTGAAGAAAGCACAATTCCAGTAGGAGTATTTGGAAAGTTTGCCTTGGCAATGGTAATTATATTAGTATTTATGATTCCAGTGAGAATGCATATGAAAAGGCAGATAGATTTTATGGAAAAACAGGCAAAACTAGAAGCTTCAAATAGAAAAGTCGCAATAAAACCTAATCAATATTTTGAAGCAGAGAAGCAGGTTATAGATTGGGAAACAACAAATCGAGCTTTTGCAAAAGTTGAGATAGATCAAAACAAGAAAGCGGACAAAGAACGAAGAGAATCAATCACAGAAAAAGAAACAAAGGTATCTGACTTAGGTTTTGCGAATTTGGATGACGAAATGTCTAAAAATAATACCGATGAAGAAAAACTAAGTAAAATAGAGAGAAAAAAATCTGATATTGATTCAAGTAAACTAGGACTTGCTAGTTTATCCGAAACAGAATTAAGTAAAGAAGAAAAAAATAAATCAATAAGTTCGGAAGAATTAGTAACAGAAAAAGAAATAAAAGATTCTAATTTAGGTTTTGCAAAAGCAAATAATGAAGAAAACAAAAATAGAAATTATATAAATCAATCGGAAATAAAAGATAATAATAGAGTTGCAATAAGAGCCAAGAAGGGATTGCGGACTACAAAAAAACCTAAAAATGATATACGGCAAGGTTTATTAGATGGTAATAATATCCAAGCCATCAAGCCAAAAGACATACAAATGGATAGAAGTGAATACATAAAGGTTGTAGGCGTAAAACAAAATAAAATATATACTAAAATTCAACCAAAATTTGAAAAAGAAAAAGGTTACAAATATAAATTTTATATTAATGAGAAAATCTATAAAGAAGGAGAAGAATTTAATATAGATGGAAGACATAAATTGAAAATCGAAATATTTAATGAAAAAAAGTTAATTGATACTGTAGAAATAGATTTTGAAATAAGAAATTAATAAAGTCGAATTTGGATTCAGTGGGCGGGCTTTATCTCCCGCTGAACCTTAGTGACGACCGAATACAGAGAGCTTGCACGGGGTTAAAAAACAAAGAAAGGGGCTGTGATTGAAAAGAAATAAGAGTCAGCCCCTTAGTTTTGATTTGATAAGAAAAATCTTGAATATATAGTAGGAATATGTTATAATAAAAAACAAAAAATAGGAGACAGTTGTATGAAAAATTTAGTACAAAAATCTGAGATGGTAAATATTATTCAAAAAAGAAAAGAAGAAAATAAAAGGATAGTTTTTACAAATGGATGCTTTGATATTCTACATGTTGGCCACCTAAGATATTTAATCGAAGCAAAATCCAAAGGAGATATATTGGTGGTAGGACTAAACAGTGATGATTCTGTGAGGAGATTAAAAGGTGAGAAAAAGCCATATGTACCACAAGAAGAGCGAGCGGAGATGTTACTGGGTCTAAAGCCGGTAGATTATGTTGTATATTTTGATGAAGACACACCTATAAAATTAATCGAATCATTAAAGCCAGATGTTCATGTAAAGGGCGGAGATTATAGCAAGGAAACGCTGATAGAGACAAAAGTAGTCGAACGTAATGGCGGAAAAGTTGAGATAGTTTCTTTGATAGAGGGCAAATCAACAACTAATATTATAGCAGAGGTACTAAGAAAAAATGAAAAAAATACTTAAATTTAGTGAAATAGATAAACTTGCATTTGATTTATCAAAAATAGTAAATGCAGGAGAACTAATAGCCTTAGTAGGTGACTTGGGCACGGGAAAAACTAGTTTTGTAAAAAACTTAGCAAAAGCTTTAGGGGTGGAAGAGATTGTAAAAAGTCCAACTTTTACGTATGTGATTGAATATACTAGTGGTCGAATTCCATTGTATCACTTTGATGTATATAGGATATCTGATCCGGAAGAAATATATGAATTAGGATATGAAGATTATCTAGATGGTGAAGGATTGATAGTCATAGAATGGGCGAATATAATATATAGTGAATTACCAGAAGAATACTTGTCAATAAAATTATATCATAATGCAGAAGATGCTCGTGAGATTGAGCTAGAATATATCGGAAATCAAGAAAAAAATAGGGAGATATTAAATTATGTTGGTTTTGGGAATTGATACGTCCGGAAAAACCGGATCAGTTGCAATATATGATAAAGAGATAGGACTTATTTCAGAGATTAATCTACAAGTAAAACTGAATCACTCAGATACTTTGATGACAGCGATAGATGACGTTATGAACTTTTCTAACTTGAAAATAGATGATATTGATTTGATTGCTGTGAGTATCGGACCGGGATCTTTCACTGGGATAAGAATAGGAGTAGCTACGGCTAAAGGGCTAGCACTGTCGAAACAAAAAAATATAGTGGGAGTAAATACACTTGATATACTGGCCGCAGGGACATCGGAAACTAGTATTAAAGTTATTCCGTTGATCGATGCTAGAAAAGGAAGAGTGTACTATAGCGTATATATGTACCAAAATGGCGTATTAGAAGCAGTAGAAAATTATCATGTAGGTGAATTAGTAGATGTTTTGGAAAAATATAAAGATGAAAAAGTTTTATTTACAGGAAATGGTTCGATTAATTATCAGGAATTGATAATTGAAAAATTGAATAAAAATGCTTTGTTTAACGGAAAGGCTAATTCTTATCCTAGAGCATGTGTCTTGGCCTATTTAGGATTAAGTCGTGAGACTTCTAATGTTCATTTATTAGAGCCATTTTATTTGTCAAAGTCACAAGCAGAAAGAATGAAAAATAAAAAATAATTATTAAAATATAAGGGAGCTGGAAATATGAAACTTTCTAAAAAAATAATGCAAATTAGCCCTTCGGCTACATTGGAAGTAGTAAATAAGGTAAATAAAATGAGAGAAGCTGGAGAAAATGTAATCTCATTTGGTGCAGGAGAGCCAGATTTCAATACCCCTAAGAAGATACGAGATGCAGCAAAAGATGCGATAGATAAAGGATTTACCCATTATACATCTGTAAGTGGAATATCTGATTTAAAAGATGCAATTGTTCAAAAATTTAGAATTGATAACAATATAGACTATAAACGTGAAAATATATTGATATCAAATGGAGCCAAACATTCGCTGCATAATGCAATAGAAGCTATAATTGATCCAGGCGATGAAGTGATCGTATCATCTCCTTACTGGGTGAGTTATACAGAGATGATAGCCTTGGCAGGTGGTAAGACTGTATTTGCCGAGACTTCTCTAGAAGATGGTTTTACCCTAAAAGCTGATAAATTAGCAGAAAAAATAAGTCCGAAAACAAAGGCAATAATTATAAATAGTCCAAATAATCCAACTGGATGTGTACTACCTAGAGAAGAGTTGGAAAAAATTGCAGAGCTAGCATTGAAAAATAATATAATTATAATTTCAGATGAAATATATGA
>CAZDNU010000044.1:0-2926 GCA_964506865.1 uncultured Fusobacteriales bacterium
AGAGGAGTATTGGGCAGGATACTAAATGTACTTGGAAAACCTGTGGATGAGGCAGGAGAAGTAGAAGCAGAAGAGTACCACCCGATACATAGAGAAGCACCTAGTTTCGAAGAACAAGGCACAGAAACAGAAATCTTGGAGACGGGTATAAAAGTAGTCGATTTACTAGCACCATATGCAAAAGGTGGTAAAGTAGGACTATTTGGAGGTGCTGGAGTAGGAAAAACGGTACTAATTATGGAGCTTATAAATAATATCGCCAAAGGACATGGTGGAATATCAGTATTTGGTGGAGTAGGAGAACGAACAAGAGAAGGAAATGACTTGTATTATGAGATGAAAGAGTCAGGTGTAATAGATAAAACTGCACTGATATATGGACAAATGAATGAGCCGCCTGGTGCAAGACAAAGGGTAGCGCTAACAGCATTGACAGCTGCAGAATATTTTAGAGATAAAGAAGGGCAAGATGTACTTTTATTTATAGATAATATATTTAGATTTACTCAAGCTGGGTCAGAAGTTTCTGCACTTTTGGGAAGAATGCCGTCAGCGGTTGGATACCAGCCGAACCTTGCTACAGAGATGGGTATGCTGCAAGAAAGAATAACATCAACGAAGACTGGATCAATCACATCGGTACAAGCTATATATGTACCAGCTGATGACCTTACAGATCCGGCTCCTGCGACTACATTTTCGCATTTGGATGCTACAACAGTATTATCAAGACAAATATCAGAGCTTGGTATATATCCTGCAGTAGATCCACTAGATTCTACATCTAGGATATTAGAACCGCAAGTAGTAGGACACGAACATTATAAAGTAGCAAGAGATGTACAGGAAGTATTGCAAAGATACAAAGAGCTACAAGATATTATTGCTATATTAGGTATGGACGAACTAAGTGAAGAAGATAAACGTGCAGTAAATAGAGCAAGAAAAATACAAAGATTTTTCTCACAGCCTTTTTCAGTAGCAGAACAATTTACGGGAATGCCTGGAAAATATGTGTCGCTAAAAGATACAATAAGAGGCTTTAAAGAGATATTGGAAGGAGAGCACGATAGTCTTCCGGAACAAGCATTCTTGTATGTGGGAACTATTGAAGAAGCTCAAGCAAAAGCGAGGGAATTAACGAAAGGGGATGAGTAAGAATGTCTACTTTTAACCTCGAAATAATAACTCCCTACAATGTAATACTAAAAGATAATGCAAAAAAAGTAATAGTTAGAACAACTGAAGGTGATATGGGGATACTAGCAGGACATGCCCCACTAGTTTCAGAACTGGCAATAGGAGAAATGAAAGTTGAAAAAGAAAATGCTGATGTAAACTACTATTTTATATCAGGAGGATTTTTGGAAATATCAAAAGAGAAAGTATTGATATTGGCTGACAAAGCTATATTGGCAGAAGAGATAGACATAGAAGAAGCGAAACGGGAAAAAGAGATGTACGAATCTCGATTGGCTAAAATAGCAGAAGATAGAGAGGTAGCTATAACTCAACATGCCCTACAAGAGTCACTTACTAAGATACAAATAGGAGAACGAAATAGATAGAGAAAAGACGACTAGTGATAGTCGTCTTTTTATAGCTTAAGTTCGGATTAAATACACTGAAAGGCAAAAAAACACAATATAAAGAGGAGATTATAAAAGTCTTGACAATTTTTTTATTTTTTGTTATTATTATTAGGCTGATAAGCATATATTAAAAAGGAGGAGATATAAATGAAAAAAGCAATGATTAGTATTATTTTTATTTTAGCAATGCTGACTCTAGGGTGTACAGCTGCACAGCAGCCTCAAGAAGATGCAGAACAAATGACTGTAGGTACAGTGCAACGTAAGATTGAGATCGGGATGTCTGGTGCCGATGTTATAGCAGCACTAGGATCACCAAATATGGTAACCACAGATGATAAAAGAAGAGAAACTTGGATTTATGACAAAATATCATCAGAAGTTAGTCAAACATCAAGTGGAGCAGGGTTTTCTCTTATAATAGTAGGTGCAGGAAAATCTTCATCTTCTACGAAAACTTCACAAAAAACTATGACTGTCATAATAAAGTTTGATGAAGAAAAAAAAGTAAGAGATTTTGCATATCATAGTTCGCAATTCTAATAGGAGGAAGCAAAAATATGAAATTTAAACAAAGTATTATTATTATTCCTGTGATTTTATTTTTTATGGGATGTACAGCAGTACCAAAAGATATAATGAAGCCAGCGACAGACGCTATGGCAATAAAGCAGATGCAAAGCAGAAGGTATGATACAACAGATGACGAAAAAATAATGATTGCAGTAGTTGGATTGATGCAAGATACAGGATTTATATTAGACAAGAGCAATTCGGATTTGGGATTTGTATCGGTGAAAAAGACAGCAGATGCTGACAATGGTGGACAAATAGCTGGGGCTCTGGCACTTGACGTATTAAGTTTAATGGCTGGTGGACGTTCGGATAATTTGTCGAATGTAGATGACACACAAAAAGTAAACGCGTCTGTTATAATAAAACCAACAGCGGATAGTAATGGAGTTATAGTGCGTTTGACTTATCAAAGAATTGTTTGGAATAAAAAAGGTGAATTGTCAAGAGTGGAGACATTGAAAGATGAAGAGATGTATAGACTATTTTTTGACAAATTATCAAAATCTATATTTTTGGAGGAGAATCAAATATGAAGATAAAAGCTTATGTGATACTTAGTTTGTTTATGTTAGTTTTTGCTATGGGATGTACTAGTACATCACAACAGATAATGGAAACAAATGAAAGTCAAGTAAAAATAAGAGCAATGCAAACTAGAGCGTTTGACACAAATGACAAAAATTTAATGATGAGAAATACAATGGCTACACTTCAAGATTTAGAATTTGTAATAGAAAATGCAGATGCTACATTTGGGA
>CAZDNU010000045.1:0-1850 GCA_964506865.1 uncultured Fusobacteriales bacterium
AAGATAGAGAGTAAGAAAGCTAATGAAAAGTGCTCACTTGTTTTTGAATTAAATAAAGTCCGCGAGGAAGGAATTATTGTTTTTGGCGTTCAATACTCCGAAAGAGGAGCCAAGACAAAACAGGACGAAATATTAAGGGCCATAAAACGAAAAGGTGTTGTAATTAACAAAGAACAACTGGAGCGTGCCTTTAAGATTTTTGAAAAACAAAGCGAGGTTGATTTCTTTATTAACAAAAATGCCAAAGCTTTTTTACAGGAACAATTTAAGCTCTGGAGTTATCAATATTTCTGGGAAGGAGCCAAAGAGTGGAGCGCAGATAGGGTCAATCAACTGCAGATTCTCAAAGACATTGCCTTCAAAATTATTGATTTTATCTCGCAGTTTGAAGATGAGTTGGTAAAAATCTGGAATAAGCCAAAGTTTGTCAAAAACTCAAACTATGTGATAACACTGGATAGAATCATAGACAAAAAAATAATTGAAAAAATCAAGAAACACAAAAATTATCCTCAACAAATACAGGAATGGAATAAATTAGGTATAGACAAAGAAAATCCCAATGCGCCAATTGATACCAAATATTTTAAAGATTTAGAACTTGAGGTTATAAATCAATTTGATGATTTAGATAATTCTTTAGATGGTTGGCTGATTAAGAGCGAAAACTATCAAGCATTGAACACTATCCTTCCAAAATTTAAAGAGAAGGTACAGACGATTTATATTGACCCGCCATTTAATCTGGATTCATCTGACCAATTTCTTTACCGCACAAATTATAAAGATGCCAATTGGGCAACTTTGCTGGAAAACAGACTAAAAATTGCCAAAGAGTGGTTGAATAAAAAAGGCAGTATTTTTGTAAGGTGCGATTACAATGGGAATTGGATTATCAGGCCAATACTAGACAGTATTTTTGGCGCAGATAATTTTAGGAATGAAATAATTATAAATAAATCTATAAGAATTAAAACTGAGGGGAATAAATTTCCAACTTGGCACGATTCTTTTTATTTTTATACTAAGAACGAAAACAATTCATTTTTCCAGCACATAACAGAAAAAAGAAGAAAAGAAGAATGGCGTTCAATTGATACCGAAGGCGAAACATGGGAAGTGGTATCAGAAAATTTGTTAAGTTTATTTTCTAAAGAAAATATTAAGGAAGATGGCAAGGGGAATTACATTACACGTGCGAGAATAGTCTTAGGCAAAGAGATTGTACCCAGGAATGGACGAAGATTCCCATCCCAAAAAGTAATAAAAGATTTAGAGGAGCAGGGAAGAATTAGGTTAAGTGGAGACAAAAATCCACAAATGTTAAAACCAAACGATATTTATTTGACCGATAATTGGTCTAATGTTTATGGATATGCAAGCACGTGGGGTTTTTCAACCGAGAATTCTGAGATACCTGTGCAGAGAACAATTGAAGCAACTTCGGAAAAAGACAATCTTGTCTTAGATTTTTTTCTTGGCTCAGGTACAACTACTGCGGTTGCTCACAAACTTGGCAGAAAATGGCTTGGTGTAGAGATGGGAGAGCATTTTTACACAGTAGTTTTGCCAAGAATGAAAAAAGTGCTGAGTTACGATAAATCAGGTATTTCGAAAGAGAAAGATGTAAAAGAATACTACAACGAAAAGCAGGCAGGTGGATTTTTTAAATACTATGAACTTGAACAATATGAAGAAGCGCTAGCGAATTGCAAATATGAGGGAAATGACTTATTTAATTCACCCTCAAAAACTCCATATCAAGAATACGTATTTATGAAAGATGATAAAATGCTCAAAGTACTTGAGATTGATTACGAAAAAGAAAAAGTAAAAGTTGATTTAACAAA
>CAZDNU010000046.1:0-2951 GCA_964506865.1 uncultured Fusobacteriales bacterium
AAATATAGTAAAATTATAAAAAGAATAAGTATACCTATTGAAATTAAAAATAATCCCATATAAAATCGAACTTGATCTTTATAACTTTGAATTTTTACCTCTTTAGAACTTTCATCTATTAAGTTACTTTGAACTTCTTTTCGTTCTCTTTGATTTACTTCCAAATAATCTACTGACATTGTCGGTGTCGCTATGTATAACGAGATTAAAAAAACTAAACTTATCTTTTGCCAAAAAAATTTACATTTCATACTATATTCTTTAACTCTCATACGTTCACACCCTTTTTAAATTTTCTCTATATATTCTAGCTCCTTTTCTGATAATCCAATAAAATTATAGAGATAATTATCTATTATTTTTTCCTCCTTTTCACTATTTTGCTTCTCCTTTTTCAAATTTATTATAATTTGACATTTTTTTATAATTTCCTGTTCTATTTGTTTATCAAGTCGAATTATCGGGATTTCACCTAGTGGCTTAGCATATAGTTCAAGCATTTTTCCTTTTCTTTTTCCTTTGTAGTAAAGCCAAATATAGTAAATTTTCGAATTCAATAAAGCTAGTACATACTTTAAATCTATACTAGATTGCTTTTCTTGTTTTACATTTATATAGTACACATCAGCACTTGCATACCAATCACCGTTATTGTATGCAAATGTATTCCTTATTGAACGTTGTGGAGCAATTATTTTTTCATTTTCAAATATTTCTTCTCTTCTATACCAGTTTAACGAATACCATGGTAGCCTTCCATTTTTACATTCTCGTTTATTTTCAAGTATAGTTTTATACTTCAATAGATGTTTTTTGATATTTTGGTATTTTTCAATATCATCATTTTTGCTTATATACATTATATTTTCTGTTTTTATCTCATTGCATAAATATTTTCTAATGTCCGAGTTTTTATAAAATTTCTTTACTTTTTGCAGTTCATAATCTTCAAAATTCTTATTTTTCAATTCTTTGTCACTTAGTACAAATATGCCTTCACCCTTTTCTCCCGTTACATTATACTTTTTTATATGCATCATTGTTAGCTTATCCGCCCCTGATACTATTCCTTGATTTATTGTACAATATTCTTTCAATGAAGACTCACCCATTAATTTAGACAATACTTTTTTTATAATTTCATCTTCAATATTTATTTTAATATAATAATTGTCTGTTTGGAAATAGTTTTGATGTGCATTTTTTTCAATTTTCACATTTTTATTTTCAATTATATTCGATATAGCTTCTTTTGCCAATTTTTTTTTAGTTTCTCTAAAATTTATTAACTCAGATTTATATCCATATTCTTTTATCTTTCTTAGTAAACTTATAAGGCTATTTTGCCCTTTTGCATCTCTAAACATTTTTATATCATCAAAGTTTATTATTTTTATGATGTTGCTGTGTTCTTTTATATATTTTCTTAGGTATATTGCACCTGTAGCAGTTACAAAGTAATTTGTAGTTATATAGCTTATTATGCCACCTTTTTTTGCTATATCTATTCCTAAATGAAAAAAAAGGTATATCAAATCTGATCTCCCTCTGTAATGCTTTTTTCCAAAATCACTTTTAACTATATCTCGAAATATTTCCTTGTTCCCTTTTTCACCCAAATAAGGTGGATTTCCAATTACTATGTCAAAGCCGCCTGCTTCAAAAACATGTTCAAACTCTTTGTACCAGGAAAATAGTCCCAGTTCTTCACTGCTTTGTAGTGATTCTAATTTACTTTTCAAAGAGTTTCCCTGTTTTATATTTTGATCTAGTTTCCGTAATGTCAGTTCATCTTCTAAACCTGCTGCCAATCCTAATCTGGCTTTTGCTATATTTATTGCACTCCTTTGCAAATCTACACCATATATATTTTGCAAGACTATCTCTTTTTTCAAAGTATCTTTTGTATAGTTTGACACGTCATTATTTAATATTTTTATTATGCAATAACGTAGTTCTGTAAGAATTTTCAGCATATTTATCAAAAATTGCCCGCTTCCACATGCAGGGTCTATTATCTTTATAACTTGTAACTTTTTTTCTATTTTTTTCAGACTTTTTTTTTCACTATCTTTTAAATTCGATTTTCTTACTTTTTTATATTTTGTGGGATAGTATAGAAAATATTTTAGATCGATGTCATTTTCAAACTCACTTAATATAGCAAAAATACTCTCTCTCAACATATAATCACTTACATTTTTTTCTGTATAAAATGACCCTGTACTTTTCCTATGTTCTTGTCCAATCATCTTTTCATATATTTTACTCAAAATTTCAGTATTTATAGCTAGTTTAGTCTCTTTTGGAAATATTTCCTCACTTTCAAAGTTATATTTGAAAAATAATTTCTCTATATAGTTTTTTATTTCCCTATCACTATCCACTTGAAATATCTCTTTAAAAATTGTATTCTTCTTTCCCTTTATTATTGCCAGCCTTTCAAATATTTCCAAAAATATTCTCTCTATTAACTGCATATTATATTCTACATTATTAGTTTTTTTCAAATTGTATAAGTCCATTAAATCTTTATCCAATTCTTTTTCCATAGGCTAGTTCCTTTCAATCCCAATATCAAAATTACTCTTTTTTTCTTCTAAAATTATTCCCAAACCATATCTTTTTTTTAATGAATATTTCAATTTTTCAACTTTTTCTAGGTTTTTATTTTCAAATAAACTTTGCTGATATATAAATCTATCACATATATTTGAAAAATATACACCAACCAATCTTACAGACCTTGTCAAAGCTATGTTTTTTAGTATTGTTGCTACTTCTTCAATTAAAATTCTATAATTATTGCTAGGTTTTATCAACGTTTTAGATCGAGTCATAACTTCAAAATCACTATATTTTATTTTCACTGTGATTGTCCGACAATACTTTTTTTCTTCTTTTAATTCAAAACTAAGTTTCTCTGTAAAATTTTGCCAAATTTCAAATAT
>CAZDNU010000047.1:0-2104 GCA_964506865.1 uncultured Fusobacteriales bacterium
GGTGAAGCTAATGAAGATATAAATAGGAATAACTATACAAAAACACTTTTTATATTAGCAAAAGAAGATAAACTTATAACGCATGATAATTCAAATCAATTTATAGAAAAGTTTCAAAATTTTCAAATAAAATACTATGAGCAATGTGGGCATAACGTTTTATTTGAAAAAAATGAGGAAGTAAAAGATCTAATAAGGAGTTTTATAAATGGAAATTGAAAAAAAGCTCGTTGCGAAAAATTTTTCGAGAGGAGCAAATACCTATAATGAATATGCAAAAGTACAAAGTCATATAGCGCAACAACTAGCTGAAAAACTAACAAAATCAACTGAAAAATTAAATATTTTGGAAATTGGTTGTGGAACGGGTATTTTTTCTAAATATATTTTAGAAAAATACCCGAATTCTAATTTTTTGTTTGTGGATATTGCAGATAAGATGCTGGATTATTTTCGAAAAGAGCACATAATAAATGAAAACACAAAATTACTTTGCTGTGATGCAGAAACTTATGACTTTAAGAGAAAGTTTGATAAAATTTATTCAAATGCTGTATTTCAATGGTATCATAATCTGGATAATGCATTGCAAAATTATAGCAAACTACTCAATAAAAATGGGGAAATTTTATTTACAATATATGGAGAAAAGACATATCAAGAGCTTCGAACAATTATAGTGGATATATTTAACGACAATAAATACATACAAAACTTTGTTTCTGCTGCAAAGCTAAAAAATATTATGCATAGATATTATCAAAATGTGGAGATTGAAGAAAAAATGGTAATACAAAGTTTTTCAAGTTTAAAAGAATATTTTTTGTATGTAAAGTATACAGGATCAAATAGTGCTTCAAAAGATAAAAATATACTTTCACCAGCCAAATACAAGAAAATAGAGAAACAGTATAATGAAAGATATAGTGATGAAAAGGGCCTAAAAGTAAGTAATCATATATTATATGTAAAAGCTACTAAATAGACTTACACTTAATTCCGTGGGAGTATTCTGTAAACGAAGATAAATATGAAGCCAAAATCAATGAGAAGCCATAAATGCAAAAACCAGTGTAGAGTGGAATGGTCGCTGATAAGTAGCAGGCAATGGGCCTGTCATTGATAATAATAATGTTCTTGATATATTACAGACTTCTAAAAAGGGTGTATTTAAAACTTCGAAAGAGATATTACCTAAAGATAAACTCCATATAGAATATAAATTTTTAACATAAATTACTGAAAATAAGCTCAAAAAACTAAAAAAAAACTAAAAACTCATTTATCCCATATATAATAAGGGGTAATTAAAAAAAACAATAAAACTCATAGACGATATATTAATATCGAATATACTTTTGATAAATACCATATATATCAAAGTGCATCGTCAACTGCGATCAAACCCAATAAACAAAAGAAACTTGCAATAAAGCGCCATAAAACATATACGCTATATATACCCTCTATCTAAAACATATATTTGAAATATATGTAAAATTACTATATACTAGTGATAACAAAACGAGGAGGTGTTGGAAATGAAAAAATATTTAGCGTATGGTTTTATGTTTCTAATGAGTGGAGCAGGTATGATGGCGGAAGAGGTAATTGCGGCGAGTGAGGTTCAAAACAATCTGAACTGGACTTGGACTTTGATAGCAGCAGCAATGGTGTTTTTAATGCAAGCGGGATTTGCAATGGTTGAGACAGGATTTACTCGAGCAAAAAATGCTGGGAATATTATAATGAAGAATGTGATGGATTTTTCCATGGGAATTTTAGCATTTTGGGCAGTAGGTTTTGCATTTATGTTTGGTGATGGTGGATTTATGGGTATGACAAACTTTTTTGGTACAGGTTTGGCTGAATGGGATTGGACATTTTTTATATTTCAAGGTGTATTTGCAGCAACTGCAGCTACAATAGTATCGGGTGCAATGGCAGAAAGAACTAAGTTTGGTTCTTACCTGATAGCAAGCTTTTTACTAACTGCATTTATTTATCCGATGTTTGGACATTGGGCTTGGGGCAGTTTATTTAATGCAGATAATGTAGGATGGCTAGAAGCAAAAGGATTTATTGATTTTGCAGGATCAACTGT
>CAZDNU010000048.1:0-6985 GCA_964506865.1 uncultured Fusobacteriales bacterium
AGTTTCCGGTAGTGGAAAAACAATGATATTGAAGATGATATACAGAGAAGCAAAACCTAGTAAAGGGAAGGTTTTTATAAATGAGAAAGATATATCTAAACTAAAAAACAGATCAATAGCATATTTGCGAAGAAAAATAGGGGTAGTGCATCAAGATTATAAATTATTGGAGAAAAGGACAGTATATAAAAATATCTCGTACGCACTAGAAGTAATAGGAGAAAAAGATAAGGAGATAGATGAGCGAGTAAAAGGAGTATTAAACTTCATTGGTATGGAAGACAAAACAGATTGTATAGTCAAAAAATTATCTAGTGGCGAAAAACAAAGAGTAGCAATTGCAAGAGCTATAATAAACAACCCAGATATATTACTGTGCGATGAAGTGACAGCAAATCTAAATAATGAAATAAAGAAAAACATGATGATGTTACTATCGAAATTGAATAAGTCAGGGACAACAATAATTTTCGCTACACACGACGAACAAATCATAAAAATGTTTCCTAGAAGGGTGATACAGATAGATGAGGGAGTGGTAGTAAATGAAAATTAGAGTATTATCAGAATTAAAAGAAAACATAAGAAATGACAAAGTTTTATTTTTTTCAACAGTAGTAAACTTGACAATAATATTTTTAATATTGGAATTCTTCTGTATAAGTGCTATAAATATAAAAAAATTTAATGATTATGTAAAAACTAATATGCAGATCAAAGTTTACCTTGAAAAAGGCTTAACAGAAGAAGGGGCAAGAACACTTGAAAAGAAATTTTTGACTTACGATGAGGTATTGCGAAGTAAATATGTATCAAAAGAATTGGCAATGAAGGAACTATCGGATACTCTTGATTTAGAGCTAGACTACTCGGACAACCCGTTACTAGATACAATAACATTGATGGTAAGTGAAGAATCAGACATAGAGATGGTATCCCAAAAAATAGCAGAAGAAGCCGGAGTAGAATCGGTGGATGCCAAAAGTGAATTTTTGAAAAAAATAAGCGAATTTAATATTGGACTGAGAAAGATATCGGTATATGTAGGGGTGATAGTATTGGTACCTATATTTATACTTATTTTCAATATGGTACATTCTACAATTATGTTTCGGAAAAAAGATATAGAGATAATGTCCCTAGTAGGAGCAAGTAGATTTTATATAAAGGCGCCATTTTTGATCGAAAGTGTATTAAATGTAATAATAGCAACAATATTATCTAGCATGATATTTATACCTATCTATAAGGTATTTCAAGAAGGAGCCAAGTTATTGATACCGTTTGTGTCATTTGCAAATTGGCAAGAAATATTATCAGTGACTGTGGGAACGGTCCTTGGCATAGGGATAATAGTAAGTGTAGTGTCGGCATTTGTAACAATAAAAATATATTTGAAATTGTATGGAGAATAAACTTATGAGTAAAAAAAGATTAATTTGCATAATGCTTTTTCTGTTTACAATCTTTTCATATGCAAATGATAATGAAATAGAGAATATGCAAAACAAAATGAAAGAAATAGAGGTAGGGATAAAGCAAAAAAAAGAGCAAATACAACAGTTAAGCAAGGAAGAGCAAGCTCAATATAGACAACTTCGAAAGTTAGATGCAGAGCTAAAAGAGCTCCGAAATGACTATTATAAAATAGAATCAAAACTGAATTCTCTTGAAATGAATATAGAATATGGTGAACGTACGCTGGAAATGATAAGAGAACAGATGGGGAGCAAAAATCAAAAGATGAATTCTAAAATATTGATATGGTACAAATATGGCACGAAAGATAAATTAGAATATATTTTGTCAGGTGACAGTTATTTTGATGTTTTGGATAGACAGGAAAGATTAAAACAAATACTAAATTATGATAAGAGTAGCATTCAAAATATAGCCAACATAAAAAAGACAATAGAAAGGGAAAAAGAAAAGATACAAAGCAATAAGGTGGAAGTGGAGGAACTAAAAAAAAGTTTGTCTAAAAAAAGAAGTCAAGTAAATTCTAAAAAACGAGAACGAAATAAACTTATAAGAAAACTTGCAAATAAAAAAGTATACTATCAGCACGAAGTAGATAAATTGAGTAAAGAAAAAAAAGAGATAGAAAAAAAGATAGAAGAGATAATTTTGGCGAAAACCAAGCAGGTAGAGGATGTAAGTGTAAATGAAATATTTGAAAAAATTGATTATATGATCTATCCTATAGAAGGGCATATAATAGTAGATTTTGGGGAGAAAAAAGTAGGAACCCTAAAAAATACAGGCATTGAGATAAAAGGAAATCTAGGGCAAAGAGTGAAAGCGGTTGCTCCAGGAAAAGTAATTTATTCGGGTAAATTTCAAAATTTGGGTAAAGTAGTAATGCTAGATCATGGATATAATCTAGTATCAGTGTATGGAAACTTGATATCAACTTATGTAAAAGTAGGAGACATAGTAGATATTGAGAATAAATTAGGGATACTTGGTTTATCTTCAAATGAGAAAGAGGCAAGACTGTATTTTGAGATAAGGTCAAAGGCAAAAGCTGTAAATCCGAAAACATACTTAAAAAAATAGAGGTTGAATTTATGAAAGTAGAATATATAGTAATAATATTGCTTGCAGCAATAATTGTCATCTACATGATAAAGCAGAAAATAAAGAAAGTAATACGAAATAGAAAATTTAAAAAAGGTTTTTTGGGTGAAATAAAAGCTGGGAAATATTTGAAAAAAAAAGGGTATGATATTTTAGAATATCAAAAAGAATTGAAATATATATATTATGTAGATCAAGAAGAAGTAGAAGTGAGAGTAAGACCTGATTATATAGTGAAAAAGGGCGGAAAAACTTATATAGCAGAAGTAAAAACAGGTATAAATGCTCCAAACATAAAAAAAAATAAAGATACACGCAGACAAATCATGGAATATAGTATTTCATTTAGATATAACGGAGTCTTGCTAGTAGACATAGACAATGAAAAGATATTGAAAATCCAATTTAAAAATCCAAAGCAAAGATTACGCACAAGTATAATTGCGATAATTATTTTGATTATGATTATTTCACTTAGCTTAAACATTATATATATATACTGTTTATAAGGAAGGGATAGAAGATGTTGAAAACCGTTGTAATATATAATAAAACGAAAGAAAAAAGTGTTCAATTTTACCAAAAAATGCAAAAAAGACTAAAAGAAAAAGGCATTGAACAGATAGGGGAAGATAGAATAAAAGATGCAGACTTTATGATTGTAATAGGTGGTGATGGGACATTGCTTGGTGCAAGCAAAAAAGTCCTGAAAAAACATATACCGGTATTAGCGATAAATCAAGGGAGCCTGGGATTTTTGACCGAGACAAAAACAGAAGAAGCATTTTCTATGTTGGATTTATATATTGCTGGAAAATGTAAATATGAAGAGAGAAATTTTTTGGAGCTAGAAGTAAAAGGTAAAAAATACTATGCTTTAAATGATATAGTAATTGGGAAAAAAGGAATACTTTCGAGAATGTTAAGTGTAGACTTATATGCGAATAAAGACTATGTAAATACGTATAAAGCAGACGGGATAATAGTAGCATCGCCTACGGGTTCTACGGCATATTCGCTTTCTGCTGGTGGGCCTATTGTGAGTCCAAATCTAGAAGTACTTATTATTACGCCGATAGCACCGCATACTTTAAGCGCGCGACCTCTTATTATTTCTAAAGAAAATATAATGAGCTTTGGTGAGATAGAGGAAAAATATGAAGCAACAATCACAATAGATGGGCAAATAGGAGTGGAATATCCTACTGATGGCAACGTAAAAATTAAAATTTCGGAAAAAAAATTAAAATTAATGAAACCTGAAAACAGGGATTATTATAGTGTCCTTCGAGAAAAGTTGAAGTGGGGTGACAAACTATGCTAAAAGAGCTACGAATAAAAAATCTAGCAATAATAAAGGAAGTGGAATTGGAGTTAGAGGACAATTTTGTAGTGCTTACCGGAGAAACAGGAGCGGGGAAGTCTATTATTTTAGATGGAATTAATCTACTAATAGGAGAGAAAGTATCATCAGATATGCTAAGAAAAGAAGCAGATATTTTAATGGCGGAAGGTGTATTTGAAGTAAAGCAAAATACAATAAATAAGGTAGTAGGTATGGGGATTGATGTAGAAGGTAACGAGATAATTATAAAGCGAATAATAGAAAGAAAAGGTAAAGGAAAAATATACTGCAATAACAATAGAATATCTATGAAAGCCCTAAAAGAGATTATGCAAGATGTAGTGGATCTAGTGGGACAACATAGTCATCAGATGTTATTAAACAAAAATCATCACCTTCATTTACTTGATAGTTTTTTGGATGATGAGGGCAAAAACATTAAAAATGAAATAAAAAAAATACATGAAAAATATTTGAAAATTAATGCAAGTTTGTTTAAAATTGAAAAAGAAAGAAAAGAAATAGAAGAAAAAAAAGATTTTTATGAATTTCAATATCGAGAGATAGAGGAAGCGAAATTACGTGAAAATGAAGATAATGAATTGGAAAAAGAGTATAGAGTTTTATTTAATTCAGGGAAGATAAGAGATAATCTCATACAAATTGCAGGTAATCTAAGAGAAGGAGAACCGAATATACTTTCCTTGATATCAGGGACTCAAGTCTGTTTGGAAAAATTATTTTCATTTGGTACAGAATATGAAGTGATGAATGAAAAGTTATCTAATATATATTATGAATTAGAGGAAGTATTTTATGAAACAGAAAATAGATTGGATGAAGTAGAGACTGATGAAAGTAGAATAACCTATATAGCTGATCGTTTAGACAAAATAAAAAAGATGAAACTAAAATATGGATCTGAAATATCTGAAATAATTAAATATGGTGAAGAATTGAAACAAAAACTTGAAAACCTGAACACTTCAAGTAGCGAAGAGGAAAAACTAAAAAAAGATAAAAATATGCTAGAAGAGGAATATTTAAAAAAAACAACAATATTGAGCAAAAAAAGAAGGAAAATAGCCGAGGATATAGAATATAAATTAGTAAGGGTTTTAGAGACTTTGAATATGAAAGGGATAAAGTTTAAAATTGAGATTACAAAAGCAGCTTCTATGAATCCAAATGGAAAAGACGATATAGAATTTTTGATATCAACTAATATAGGTGAAACATTGAAGCCATTAGTAAAGATTGTGTCAGGTGGAGAAATCTCAAGGATAATGTTAGCCCTAAAGAGTATATTTTCGAAAGTAGATAATGTATCTTTGCTTATATTTGATGAAATAGATACTGGAATAGGGGGAGATACTGTAAAAAAAGTAGCAGAAAAATTATACGAGATCAGTAGAAATACGCAAGTGATATGCATAACGCATTCACCTCATATTGCAGCACAAGCAAATCAGCAGTTTTATATAGAGAAAAAGATAGAAAATAATACAACTATAACATGTGTAAACAAATTATCTAAAGAGGAAAGAATACATGAGATAGCACGAATGTTGTCAGGGAGAGATAGCAGTAAAATAGTAAAGCAACATGCAATGGAGCTGCTAAGAAGGGAGGAATAGATTTGGATTATCAAAACATAGTATTGGAGTCATTGGGTAAAACTTCAGAAAAAATGTTGAAGCTAAGCCCAAAGATAAGAGAGTGTGAAGAGGAAAGATCACCTATAAAAGTAGAGGATTTTACAGTTATAATGGGGATGGCAGGGCAAATTTCTGGCCAACTTATATTTGGCTTTAAAGAAGATACAGCAAAAAAGATAGCAGAAATAATGATAGAACAAGAAGTACTAGATCTGGATGAATTAACAGTAAGCGCTGTAGCTGAGTTTACAAATGTACTGGCAGGCAACTCTACAATAGAGCTTGTAGAGCAAGGAAAAAATAAAAAAATTGGAATGTCTCCACCATCTATAGTGCAAGGGAAAAATATGAGAATATCTACAAAAGTGAAGCCGATAAACAAATTTATATTGGCTTTTGATAAAGTAGGCGAAGTATCATTACATATGGCATTGAAAGAAAAAGTATAGGCTTGGGGGGAGGATAAAGTATGAAAGTTGAGTATATCAATCCTTTTATAACAGCTACTTTTGAGATACTAAAAACAGTAGCGGAGTTTAATCCGGTAAAAGGAAAATTATCATTGAAAAACGAACCTGTTCCAAGCTACGGCGTATCAGTATTGGTAGGTGTGGTAGGAGAAGTAAAAGGACAGGTAATATATAGTCTTTCTGAAGAAACAGCAAAAGGTATATCTTCAAAAATGATGATGGGGATGCCTGTAGAAGAGTTTGATGAAATGGCAAAAAGTGCAATATCTGAATTGGCAAATATGATAACAGGAAATGCAAGTACACAGTTATCAGGACAAGGATTGTCAGTGGATATATCACCACCTACACTTGTGACAGGGACTGATGTACATATTACTACAAATATTATGCAGACCATAGTTGTGCCAGTGCAGACAGTGGAAGGTATATTTGAGATAAATGTAGCTTTGGAGTAATTTCTAAATGAATAGAGAAATCAATAATACAGTGATTTTTGATTTTGAAACATATATGATGATTGAAAAAGGGTTATCTGAAAATACTATAAAAAGCTATATAAAAGATCTTAAAATATTTTTTCAGGTCTTAGAAGATAAAAATTATAGCGAGATAACAGAAGAAGATGTATTGAAATACATGGATTGGATGGAAAAAAAATACAGGCGAAATACAATTTTAAGAAAAATAAGTGTTATAAAAAGTTTTTATAATTTTTTATTGAGAGAAGACTATAATTTAGAAGAGATACCCACTGCAAATATAGAAGATCTAAATAAAGGGCAATATATACCAGCTGTATTGACACCGGAGGAGATAAAAAGAATCATAGAAGCTACTGAAAATTCTAAGAGTGGTATAAGAGATAAAGTAATAATTAAGATATTATTTGCAACAGGAGCAAGAGTATCTGAGATTATAAATTTAAAAAT
>CAZDNU010000049.1:0-2611 GCA_964506865.1 uncultured Fusobacteriales bacterium
AAAATGTAGCGACTTGGCTTGCCATGAATATAGAGCAGATGAGTGACGCCGAGAAAGAAATATTGAAAGTGATAGCATGTACTTTTCAGGGAATCAATATAGATACGTTAGTAGCAGTTACTGATTTTGATAAAAATGAATTACATGATATACTATCAAAACTTATAAAAGACAAATATCTAAGTGAAAAAAATGACCTTTTATACTTTGTGCATGATAAACTAAAAGAGACAACTTATGACTTGTTTAGTATAGAAGAATTAAGTAAAACACATTATGAAATAGCTAATGCTATGGTTCAATTTGATTCAGGAAATGAGTTAGAACTTGCACTAAATTATAATTTAGGTAAAAAATATCTTCAAAGCAAGTCGGAAAAATTACGCGTAGCTGACCTAAACTTAAAAGCTGGAAAAAAAGCATATAATATGTATGCATATAAAAAATCTATGCAATATTTTCTTGAAGCAATAGATATTGCTGAAAAATTTGTTGATAATGGACTGGCAGATCGAGTTTTAATAAAAACGTACAAGTATAGAGTTAGAAATGCATATTTTTTAGGGGATATAGAAAAAATGGAAAAGTTGGCAGAACGTGCGTTAGAACTGACAAATACACTTGGAGCAAAGTTTGAGATATATAAAACGATTACAGAAGCATACCTTACAAACTTGCGTCCGGGAGATGCTATGAGATATGGACTAGAGGCCTTAAAAGAATATGGCGAAGATGTAGAAGAGTATTTTTCAGCAGACACTTTCGAAAAATATTCTCAGAAAATAAATAATTTTATACTCGACAAAGGTCTTGAAAATTTGATTTATAATAAAAAAGTTTTACCGAAAGAAAAAAAAGAAATTCTTGATATTTTGTCAAATTTGTTTGCCACAGCCTATGCAAATTATCCTAAAATATTTCCGGTAATAATAGCACGTCAGATACTAATATCCATTGAAGAAGGAAATAGCTCGGTATCGGCTTTTGCCTATGCAATATATGGCATGATATTAATAAAACATTTTGATCAATATGATTTGGGATATAGGTGTGGCGAGTTGGCAGTAGAATTAGAAAATCAGTTTACAGACAATAATTATAAAGTGAAAGTAAACTCAATTGTAAATATATTGGTTGTTCCTTGGAAAAAGAACTTAAAACTAACATTGGATCCACTACGAAATAGCGCGGACAGTTATCTTGAAAATGGGGACTTTGAATATTCTGGACATTCGGCATTTACGTTTTGTGCACATTCGTTTTATTTAGGTGAAAATTTATATGAACTAATTCGGTATATAGAAAAATACTTAATACAGCTTGAAAATACAGCACAAAAAACTACTCAATGGATACTGTCTTGCATGGGCGAAATGTGTTACAATATCAAAAATAATAATGGTGTGGTATTTGCAGGGAAATATTTTAATGAAGAATTAGAAGCTAGTCACTTAGAAAGCACTAAAAATCAAAATAGCATTTTTTATTATAATTTTTTCAAATTAATAAATACATTTTATACTGAAAAAATAAATGCAAGCAAGAAATTTGTAAAAAAATGTGATGAAAATATAGAAGCGGTTTCTGGCTCAATGCCTGTGCCTATATTTAGATTTTATAAATTTTTACTTGAAATGAAAAAAGAAGAGATAGATAATAATTACTGTAATAATGAGCTACAATATTTTAAAAAACTATCTGAAAAGTGCAGTGAAAACTTTTTAAATAAATACTATATACTTTTTGCAGTATATTTGGATAAAACTATCAAAACAGACTTTGAAATATGTAGCGCATATGAGAAGGCTATAAAATTTTCGAAAAAATATGGATACTATAATGAGGTAGCCATAGCTTATGAATATGCTTCAGAACACTATTTTGTGATAGGACTACATGAAATATCAAAAACATACCTAAGTAAATCTATCGATTTGTATAAGAACTTGAAGTATAAATCGAAATATGTTTTACTTATAAAGCGATATCTAGGAAGATTTGGAAGCATGGAAGAGTCTAATTTAAAGAAAAAGTATGTTTTGGAAATAATGAATAAAGAGACTATTATTGGTATGTCTGAGATGATAGCTTCAGAAACAGATATCAAAAAATTACTATACAAAATTTTGAAGTTGCTAATGGAAAATACAGGAGCGGAGAGATGTCTTTTTTTTGTAAAACGAAAAGATAAGCTGGAGATACAGGCAATAGGAGAGTACAATTTGCAAAATTATAAAATACTTTTAGATGAACAAGAAAAAAAAGAAATAAAAAGTTATTCACAAAAAATAATAGATTACTGTTTTCGAAAAAAAGAAAGTTTATTATTGAATGATGTTGAATCATCTGAAAATTTAGTTGATGAAATATATATAAAACAAAATAATGTTAGGGCACTATTTTGTTTTCCGGTATTTTATTCTGGGGAGATCAATGCAATGATCTATCTTGAAAATAGAAAAACAAAAGATGTTTTTCTTATGGATAGGTTAGAGGCAATGCGACTTTTGGCAGGGAACTTTGGAGTAGCAATAGAAAATGCCTATGTGTATTATGAATTACGAGAATTAAATCAAAAATTGCAACAACAGATAGCGAAACAAAAGGAGTA
>CAZDNU010000050.1:0-13050 GCA_964506865.1 uncultured Fusobacteriales bacterium
TTGGGTTTTTGAGTCTTTTGCAGATTATAAAATAATGATAATGTGAAATTTTCATTTATATCTACCGCTACTTCAAAATGAAGCATTTTATCAAGTCCTACCATCGTATAGGCTGCTTTACTATCCCCAGCTATATCCGCAAACAATGCTTCTTGCATTCTATATTTGTTCACCTAAAGGATCTTCGCCAGCCAACATCTTACTTTGATCAAAGTATTGTACGCCTGCCGCACCTACAAAATCATCTATTTGACCATCTTGTATCCCGTCTACTCCATTGAAATCCGGAGTAGATATATTACTATATTCACTTGAAAAATGTATATTGTACTTCCCTACATTTGTAGTATACACAAAACCGATTGTTTTTACTTCTGCCTCAGAGTCCTTTGTTGTAAAATCCGCTATCTCTTGATACTTTTTCGGACTAGCTTCCTCGCCCCATATCTTTTGATATCCTACAAAAGGTTTTACTTTGTGTTTTTTATTTATTTCATATTCATAACTCAAAAGCGTGTTTATACTATTACTCGTATATTTATAGCTCGCTGTATTATATGCCTCATGTGATTCTTCACCATTTACCATATACCAATTATCTCCATATTTTGTATATACAGGATTTGTTTCTTCTCTGTTACCTTTTGATATCTGCCACGCTGCATTAAATCCTATATTTCTTTTTTCTAGTTCTGCATACAATATGTGAGTAAATGAGTATTCATCATCATATGCTGTGATATTTGAAGTCATATCAGACAAACCTTTTGCAAATGCATAACCTCCCCCTGTTTTGTCATCAATATGAAAGTCAAAGTGAACCATAGGCTTGTCTTGCAAAGCCGTTACAGTATAAGCCACAAAGTCTTTATCCAGATCCCCAGAAAAAACATTGGAATATGCTCCATTTGCAGTAGCTTTTATACTTTGGTATCCCACTGTAATACCAAAAGGTCTTCCAATACTTTCTCCTTTTTCATCTAAAAAATTATATGGCCGCCACATCACAAAAGTGTTTGTTGTTTCCAATTTTTTCTCTTCCCTATTTTTATTTCTTGTTACTTCATCATATTTACTAGCACCCACATTTGAGTCATAGTCCCCAGCTATATTGTCTGGATTGTTGGGATCTCCCCATATTGATACTACTGCAAAAAACTCGCTTTTTCCAAATTCTCCCATACTTAAGTGCAAGTCAATATTGCTACGCATAAATTGACTATCCCTATTGCTAGCGCCAGCTCTTTGATCCCAACCCCATGCAGGTATATCAAACGGTGAACGATATGCTTTTTGTTTTTTTAATATAAAGTTTATCTCTCCATTTATTTTTGGAGAGTATTCTTTTAACTTTTCTTCTAAATTTATATACTGTTGCACGGACTTTTCTTCTGCACTTATATTCCAAAATACAAGTATTAAAAATAAAACGATTAATCTTTTTTTCACTCTTCCTCTTCTCCTTTTGTTTTTTTACTATAAATCTATATATGCAATAAAGAAGCTTTTTCCTTTTTTATGTTTTTGAAATTAAAAAAAAGAGACTAAGCCAAAATCAGATTTTATGGGAACAAAATAGCTTTTATCTATTGTTCCCATAAGTCTAATACTTTTTAGTTAGCCTCTTTTCATATATTCTGTATTTATCACTTTTTTTATTTAAATTTAGAATATAGCAATATTATTCTCCTACTGCTGATTCTGTTATTGTTTCTATAGCAGTATTTGTTGTTATTGTCGCTTCTGTTGTACTTGTAATAGCTGCTTTAGTTATATTTCCTTCAATTTTTTCATTTGTTAATCCAAGAACTGCTTTTATATCTTCAGAATTTATTTCTAGTTCCACTTGCTTTTCTCGTTCTTCTACTATATCCATATATTTTGGATAAGCTTCTTTTCTTCTGAAATTATACTCAACTTTATCTTTTACTTCTTCATATTCAGCTTCTTTAAATGGTTTGTGTTTTGTAATCTTTACTATATACTGTCCTTTAGGATCTGCTATTGCTTTTATATCTCCTTCTTTCATTTCAAACAATGCTTCTGATAAATTCTTGTTTTGACCAATCTCTTTGGATATAGGCTCACCTTTTACAATCCCTTTTACCTCTTCTTTATTTTCAAGTTCTGAGTATTCAGCCATAAGTTCATCAAAGTCTGCGCCTTCTGCTTTTGCTTTTTCTACTACTTCTGCAGCTTTCGATGCCAAAGCATCTTTTGTAGCTTGACTAGCTACTGCCGGTTTTTCTATTTCTTTTGTATCTGTAACTTTTATTATATGATATCCAAACTGTGTTTCCACTAAGTCAGGATATATTGTTCCTGGTTCTGTAGCAAATGCTGCCTCTTCAAATGGTGGTACCATTTCACCTTTAGAAAAATACCCAAGATCTCCTGTATCCTTAGTTGACAAATCATCTGTATATTCGTTTGCTAATTCCGCAAAGTCAGCGCCTTCCTCTTTTGCTTTTTCCAGTACTTCTAAAGCTTGTTTTTTTAGTGCTTCTCTTTCCACATCTTTAATTCCTTCTACTGCTCTGAATAAGATATGACTTGCTTTCACTTGTTTATCTTTTGGTGTATTTGCTTTATCTTCTTCCGAAGGCGTTAATTCAAGATACACTATTTTTGCATCTACTTTTTCCTTTGTATTATATTCTTCTTTATTTTCCTCAAAAAATTCTTTTAAGTCTTCTTTACTTAATTCTATTTTGTCAGCAATATCTTTTATTAAGGCTTGTCCCGCTACATTTAATCTGTCTGTCATTTTGAAGCTATCATCTATATGAAGCTCTCTTGCTTTAGCCTCAGCATATATTCCTGCTGCTTTTCTAAACTCTTTTATTATTTTTTCATATGCTGCTTTTTCTGATTTTACCCTACTATAAGGAGTCGCAACTGTCTGCAAAAGCATGTCATAAAAATCAACTACCCCTATTTCAATTTCATTATTTAATGTAATCGCTTTTTCGAATTTGTATTCTTCTTTTTTTCCTTCTGTTTCTATCATGTATTCTGCATACATAGGATCTAGATTTTCTATATTTATTTTTTCCATACCTTCATTTATTACTTTCGCCGCATAAGCTTTTTTCGTATTTTCTACATAGTCTTTTGTCACTTCTTCTTTTACTTCTTCAAATTCTTTGCCCTCATATTTAGAATACTTTGCACCATAGTAATAAAGCTTTACATTTTCTTCTTTGGCCTCAAACTGATCTTCTAAATATTTTTGATATTTTTCTGCTAGTAATCCTTCTTTTACGCTTTCCACTAGCTCTTTATAATATATTCCTCTTTGATTTAAGAAATTCTTGTATTGACTGTTTGTATCCATAAACGAATACTGCTTTTTGTAAGTCTCGTCTATCTCTTTTTTGCTTACTTTCAACCCTAATTCTTTTGCTTCTTGTACCATATATTGATTCTTTGCTAAGTTATAAAATCCAATTTTATGAAAGTACTCAGGTCTAATAAATTCTAATACAGAATAATCTCCTCTTTCTCCAGATGTTGTTGCTATTTGCTCAGCTAATTGACTAACTGTTTGATCATACCAATTTTGATAAGAAATTTGAGCTAGTATTACTTTTTTATGCCCTATCTTTTCACCATTTAATTTAAATGCATAACTTCCTATGGCTGACCAATTTACACTTGCCGCCCCTATAAAAAATACTGATATAATAAAAAATACTAAAAATAGAGCTATAACCCCTTTTAGCGACTTCTTTAACTTTCTTAACACTTTTTTTCCTCCTTTTATTTTGCATATTTATTATTTAGATCGTTACAAGATTCTGCAACTGCTCCTTTGAATCAATTTTTAAATACTTAATTACAATATATCGTTCCATCATAATATAATGCTATTTTTTATTCTTTTCATCTAGCATTGCTTTCACTGTTAAAGGCAATCCAAATAATTTTATAAATCCTGTAGCATCTTTGTGATCATACATATCATCTTCTTCAAACGTAGCTAGTTCTTCAGAATAAAGCGAGTAATCTGATTTTGTTCCTGCTGTGATTATATTTCCTTTGTATAATTTCAACTTCACAGTACCCGTTACGTTTTCTTGTGTTTCATCTACAAATGCATCTAGTGCCGTTCTTAGTTTACCAAACCAGGTCCCATTGTAGACTATTTCCGCATATTTTTTAGCAATTATTTCTTTGTAATGCATTGTTTCTTTATCCAAACAAAGTCTTTCCAACTCTTTGTGAGCATAATACAGTATAGAGCCGCCTGGCGTCTCATAAACTCCTCTAGACTTCATTCCTACAAGTCTGTTTTCTACCATATCTATCTGTCCTATTGCATTCTCTCCACCTATTTTATTCAATTTTTCCATTAATTCTACAGGTTTCATCTCTTTGTCATCTATGCTTATCGGATACCCTTTTTCAAAGCCTAGCTCAATATAAGTAGCCTTGTCAGGTGCTTCTTCTACTGTTTTTGAAAGAACAAACATTTCGTCTTTTGGTTCTGCCCAAGTCGACTCTAGCTCTCCACCTTCATGTGATATATGCCATAAGTTTCTATCTCTAGAATATATTTTTTCTTTTGTTTGTTCTATTGGGATATTTTTTTCCTTTGCATAATTGATACAAGCTTCCCTTGAATTCAAATCCCAGTTATCGTCTTTCCAAGGAGCTACTATCTTAAGTGATGGGTCCAATGCCATGTATCCAAGCTCAAATCTAACTTGGTCATTTCCTTTACCCGTTGCTCCATGTGCTACTGCATCTGCTCCCTCTTTATGAGCTATCTCAACTTGTTTCTTTGATATAAGAGGTCTAGCAAAAGAAGTTCCAAGTAGATACTTTTCTTCGTATATAGCTCCAGCCCTTAAGGTAGGCCACACATAGTCTGTCAAAAATTCTTCTCTTAAGTCTTCTATATATATCTTAGAGGCTCCTGTTTTTATAGCTTTTTCATTTAAGTCGTCTAATTCTTCTGCTTGTCCAAGATTTGCAGCAAAGGCTATAACTTCACAGCCATACTGCTCTTTCAACCATGGTATCATCACCGAAGTATCCAATCCACCAGAATAAGCCAGTACAACTTTTTTTAATTTTTGTTCTGCCATTGTATTCACTCCTTCTATATTTTTAGCTTTATTTTATAATTTTTTTGGATTCTTTTTATCTAATCATAAGTGCCATTATAGCTTTTTGTGCATGCAATCTATTTTCTGCCTCATCAAATACAACTGACTGCGAGCCATCTATTACTTCTGCTGTGATTTCTTCTCCTCTATGAGCAGGAAGACAGTGCATCACTATTGCATCTTTTTTAGCCAACTTCATTACATCACTATTTATTTGATAATCTTTTAGTGCTGCTAGCCTTTTTTTCTTTTCTTCTTCTTTTCCCATACTTACCCATACATCAGTATACAAAATATTTGCATTAACTGCTGCTGCTTCTACATTGTCAGTCACTAATAAGTTTACTCCTGACTTTACTGCTTCTTGCTCTGCTATATCCATTATATCCTGCTTGGGTTGATATCCTTTTGGCGAAGCAACTGATATATCCATGCCCAATATAGCTCCTCCAACAAGCAAAGAATTGGCTACATTTGCCGAATCCCCAACATAAGCAAGCTTCAGCCCTTCTAATTTCCCAAACTTTTCTCTTATCGTTTGAAAATCTGCCATTATTTGACACGGGTGGTATTTATCTGTTAATCCATTAATCACAGGAATAGTCCCTTCTTTTGCCAGCTCTTCTACTGTATTTTGAGAAAAAGTTCTTATCATAATTCCATCTACATATCTTGACAACACTTTTGCTGTATCAGCTATCGTCTCGCCTCTACCTATCTGTATATCTCTCGAACTCAAAAATAAGGCTGTTCCTCCAAGTTGATACATACCTACTTCAAATGATACTCTCGTCCTTGTCGATGACTTTTCAAATATCATTCCCAACGTTTTCCCTTCTAGTATTTTTTCGTTTTTTCCTAGTTTGTTTTGAAGTTTTAGGTAATCTGCAGTATCAAGTATCTGCAACAGCTCCTCTTTTGTAAAATCATTTAATTTTAAAAAACTTCGACCTTTTAAATCAACTGCCACCTTCAACATCTCCTTATAGTGTCTTTACTAAATTTTTAATAGTGAGTAAGCCAGTTATATTTATCTTCCGCTCTACCCTCTACTATATCAAAAAATCTTTTTTGGATTTTTTCTGTAACAGGTCCTCGTTCGCCCGAACCAATTATAATCCCGTCAACTTTGCTTACAGGAGTTATTTCTGCAGCTGTCCCAGTAAAAAATAGTTCTTCTGCAATATACAACATCTCTCTTGGTATTCCTTCTTCTTTTATCTCATAACCAAATTCTTTTGCTATTGTAAGTACAGCATCTCTTGTGATTCCAGGCAAAGCTGAACCATTCATTGCAGGTGTGTAAATAATATTGTTTTTAATTACAAATAAATTTTCTCCACTTCCCTCACTTACATAACCATTGTAATCTAGGGCGATTCCTTCTTCGTACCCATCTTCTAGTGCTTCCATTTTTATAAGTTGCGAACTCAAATAATTTCCACATGCTTTTGCCATAGTCGGCATTGTATTTGGAGCCAATCTTCTCCACGAAGATATTTTTACACTTACGCCCTTTTTCATAGCGTCATCGCCAAGATATTTACCCCATTTCCACGCTGCAATCATTGCTTGCACTGGACAAGTGAAAGGGTTTACTCCTAGTGCATTATAACCTCTATATACAAGCGGTCTTATGTATGCCTCCTCAAGATTATTTATTTTCAATGTTTCTATTATCGCTTTATTAAATTCATCTTTTGTAAAAGGAACCTCCGTCCTATATATTTTTGCACTATCATACAATCTATCTGTATGTTCTTGCAATCGAAAAATTGCTCCTCCTTTAGGAGTTTTGTACGCTCTTATCCCCTCAAAAAAACCAGTTCCATAGTGAATTACATGCGATAGTATATTTATCTTCGCATCTTCACAATCAACAAACTCTCCATCCATCCATATTTTTCCAGCTTCTATCATTTCCCATACCTCCATACGGTTATTTTTTACAGTTATTTTTTTAGATAATTAATGTCAGTATACCATAGTTAAATTTTTTTTTCAATAAAAAAAATTTAACTATAATATTAAGGGTGACAGGCACCTTTTCCCACATTGATTTTGCAGTTTTCCATATGCTTTGCACATTTTTATCCACATTTCAATGTTTTGGTGCCTGTCACCCTTTTAATTAATAAACGGACTATCCAATCCTTCTATTCTTTCTCCATTAAGCACGTATATCCTCAAATTCCCTTTACCTGTTGCATTAGATGTCACTGTAGATCCCGTTTGCACGTCTCCTGTTATCACCTCTACCCATCTACCATTTGGCACACCGCTAAAGGTCGCTCCACCTGATATTGATACTAAAGCCATACTGTCTACTCCATCTTTTGTATATCTTCTTTTGAATGCAAATGAACCTTCACACCCCTCGGTACTATATTGTCCCATTTGAAGTGCTGGTACTACTCTTCTTATTTTATTCAAAGTCCGAATATGTCTTGACAACGGCTGCTCTAAAGTTTCTTTTACCGCTCCACTAGCTTGATATTCTCCAAAGTCCGAAGCTGTTACTGTTCCTTCCAGATGATCTCCATAGTAAGCTCGCCCTGATTCTGCAAACGGCACTCTAAAATCTCCATCTGCAGGATCTATTGGTTTTCCTTTTTGAAACTCTATCTCTGATCCATAATACACGCATGGTATCCCTCTAAATGTAAACATTAATGATAAGTTTTCTGCCCAAGCATCTGTTCCTGCATCAAATCTAAACTTTTGACTTTCATCAGGCGAATAGTCATGAGAATCTACATATACTACATTCCAAGTTGCGTCATTATAGTATTTGTCCCCACCTAGAGCTACCGAAAATGCATTTCTAGCCTCATAAAAATTCCAATGCATTGCAAAATCTATTACTCCCATACCAGAATTCATAGAATAATCTGGTTCATGGTATATATTTCCTTGCAAAAATGCATTATTACTTGTGGGTTGTCCACTGACATCTGCGTTATCATCCCATAGCTGTCTTGCCGAAGCTGAATTTGTAAGTTCATCACCCCACGGATAATTTTTTGATTCCTTCCATGTATAAAATGGTGCTGAATCTGCTGCTATGCCTTTATTCCATACTTCTCTTACTCTTGTACATACCTCGCCGAACATATAGAAGTTTTTTCCACCTCGCTCATTCCATTGAGGTATATACTCTTTGTTAAATGATAATCTACTCACGTGCTTTACTGTATCAATTCTAAATCCATCTACACCCATATCTATGTATTTATTATACGCTTCTCGTAAATAAGCTGCTACATCAGGGTTTTCTGTATTCAGATCTACACAATCTCCTGCCATTTGACCTATTTGTTCTGTATAACTCTCATATGACATCGATTTTTCATGATGATATATCTTGTCTACATCTGTATCATCTTCTTTCATCGTTGCTATCCTTGCTTGATATTGTATGTCAGATATCAAATCCTTGTAATCACTCCCAAAGTACGCATTCGATACTTCATCTAAGTACATATTTGCTTTCATCAAGTCTGGTTTATCTAAATTGGCATACCCTCCATTCTCTCCTAAGTTTGGATCCATTTCAAATATCGGGAATAAATTTTCTTCTCCAAAGTTCCCACTATGATTTATTACTATATCTTGAATTATTTTCATATCTCTGGCATGAACTTCGTCGATCAAATTCTGATATTCATCCATTCCGCTTCCATTGCCATTGCTGTCATACCGTGGATCTATCTCTGTAAAATCCACTGCATGGTAACCATGATAGTCTATTCCGCTTGCATTTTTTACAGGCGGTGTTATCCATATGGCTGTAAATCCAAGTGCTTTTATATAGTCCAATTTCTCTATCAAACCTTTGAAGTCCCCTCGCCACGCAGGATCACTTGGCGGATTATTAAACCAAGTCGCTTCATCCCAACAGTTTACATTATTTGATGGATCTCCATCATAAAATCTTGTTGTCATTGCAAAGTATATTGTCTCTTGTCTAAAGTCATTTCTATTTAGCTTACCTATAGAGTAATTGAAAGTTTTGCTTCTTTCATTACCTGATTCATCTACGGATAATACCTTTATTGTTTTATTGCTATTTATCTCCAATATTTCACCATTATAAAGATATGATAATTCTGCTTTTGGCATATCGCCATTCGTAGTATAGTATATATTTGGCTCTGCATCTTTATTGTCAGTAGCTGATAAACTTACCTGCAAGACTGTACCTTCGTCATATCGTCCAGCTACAGGACTTGCAGTTACTATAGGCGCCGTTATATCTACGCCCAATTCAAATACAAAGCTCTCAACTGCACTATTACCATCTTTATCTAGCAAGTACACTTTTAGTTCCATGCCATTTGATACTGGTATTGTCGCTCCACCATACAATGTATCCGTCTCACCTGGTGTACTTCCATCTGTTGTATAGTATGCTTTTGGACTTGTGTCTTGATCATCACTTATTTCCAAACCGACAGATAAAGTTTCTTCTTCATAGTACAATATATCACCTTCTACTTTGGCTGCTTTCGGGCTTACTCCTACTTTTGGCGCTGTAGTATCTTCATCTGGGTTGCTCCTTAGCAATTTAGTCCCGTCATACCAGTATTGCCCCTCTTCGCTTATTGTAAGGTCGCCTGTTTGACCACTACCATTGTTGTTCAATAGCACTTTCAAGCTTGTAGCATCCGGAAATGAATACATATGCCAAACGCCTACTTCTTCCATTGCTTCTCCAGGCCACGCTGAAAACAAATTTCCACTTTCTCCATTTTTATCCCATGCCCATATATGTGTATATTTCGCATATATTTCTATTCCGTCCACATCACCATCATTTTCTTCTTCGTCAGGATTTTCCGATAAAAATTCCTCTCCATCATACCAATATTCTCCTGAAGCTATCAATTCCAAGTCACTTGTCTTTTCAGAGCCATTATTACTAAACAATAATTTTAAATTGTAGGTATTATAGAATGTATAAGTATTCCACCCATTACTTTCCGCTTCCATATCTCCACCAGGCCAAGTTGAAAAAACATTTCCTATTTCTCCATTTTTGTCCCATGCCCATATATGGCTATATTTAGCGTGAATTATTAGATCGCTTGCCACTCGCTTTCTACTTCGTTGACCTTCTTTTAGCTCGATTTCAATTTTTTTAGCTTCACTGTTTAAAGTGAATTTCAACTTTTCTTTAGTCTGTTTTCTCATTTGCAAATTTACTTCTAAACCGTCTTCCGACTTGATTATCTTGGTAGTATAATCTTTGCCAGTTATCACATCACCTCTAACTACATCTCCCCTAATGTAGACTTTAGCACCCCATAACTTTTCTTCTGTTGATACTTGCACACCACTTTTGCTTTCCTCTAGCAGAATTCCAGCTCCTGCCCTCACTTCTTTTAGCTCTTCAGTTTTGTTTACGCACCCAGAAAACAAAACCAAAACTAAAAGCAAAACCCCAATAAAACTTTTTTTCACTATATTTTCCTCCTAAATATTAATATTACTTAACCATTAAATATCTTGCTTGTAAGCCTTCCATTGGTATAAAACTCGAATTAAATGTTTCTCCTGTTATTAAATCAGTATAATTCGAGCCTAACGTTACATTAAATGTTTCAGAATTTGTACCTACATTCAGGCAAAATACTATTTTTTCTCCTGTGGCAGGATCGTATTTTAGATCAATATATTGATTTCCAGACGCCTTTAAGTTTTCTCTTGTATCTTCTTGCCAAAGAGCAGAATATTGTGCTCTTATATCCATTATTTTTGCTGCATATTGTCGCAAATCTTCTTCTTCAGCACTAAATCCTGATATTTTACCTTCATTTCTAGACACATGCATTGTTGTGAGATCTCGGTTCCCTGTTTTGCTTCCCCATTCCTCTCCATAATATACTGTGATTGGTCCAGAATATGCTCCCATAAATGCAAGAGCAGCCTTGTGTCTTTTCCAGTAATTATTATTATTATTACGTGAATTATCTATCAAATCTCCAAATCTTGCCAAATCATGATTTCCTATCATTAAATTTGGATGAGCCCAATCAGGATAAACATCATGACTGTAATTCAAGTTGTCTGCTCCCCCTACCTCTTTTCCATATTCTTCCCTTGCCAGAGTTTGCACTACTCGATACCTTGTAGGAAAATCAAATGCTGAATGAAGGCCTCTTTCATTTATCCCATAAGTATTTTGCGCAATACCATATTCTCCTTCCCAGTCTTCTCCTACTGTATAACCAAGTACTCCCCATTTATTTCCATCCATTTTATTTTCTTCTACCGCTCTCTCTACTACTTCTCTTATGTCATCCCAATAAAAATTACTTCCACCCTGACCTTTATGATCTCCGCCATCTCCAGGTCCTAGTTGATATGATTGGTCAAATCTCCATCCATCTATTTTGTATTCTCTGATCCAGTAATATACTACATCTTTATAATATTGCAGTGTAGCTCCGCCATCTTGATAATTTACAGGATTGCTAGTTGTAGGCACTGATCCACTTAGTGGAGATGGTGCTATATTGCTTCCAGCATTGTGACCCAATACCCCGTCAAGCAATACGTATATACCTCTTGCATGCGCTTCATCTACTAGCTCTCTAAACTTCTCATTAGTCCCAAAGTTTGGATCCACATTGAAATAATCATTTGTAAAGTATCCATTATGAGCTTGAGAGCCACTGTAAGTATGGAAAATTGGAGTCATCCATATTGCATTAAAGTTCATTGACTTTATATAATCCAATGAATCTATTATTCCTTGTAAGTCACCATTTGCTCTATAGGGCGCCCATTGCCAGTCATACCCTATACTAGGATCTCCATCCATAAATGAGCAGACCATCACTTGATATATCCTAAGATTATCTATATCATCTACCAATTCTACGACTATATCTTCTCTGTATATATCAAAATCAGCTGTTTTACTTCCAGTCTCTTGATTTTCTCCCATTACAATCAATTTCTTTAGTTCTTTATCTTTTACATGGTTTCCAACTACAAATTTTGCTGTATCCCCAACAAAATTTATATTTTCTCCGCCTAAAGTCGCTTCTTTTGATGTTATAGTGCCACCAATTATGCTTATTGTTACTTCATCTTTTTCGTCGTATCTTGATTTTATAGGACTCACTTCTATCTTTAATTCTTTGTCCGATATTGGCTTTCCTCCATTTACGCTACCGTCTGTTTCCCATGTTACATATCCTATAGACGCAGTTTGGTCTTCAGCTGTTACTTTATTTCCATCTTTTAATAAAATATAGCCGATGCTGTTATAGCCTTCTACCAATACTTCATAATAATCGGGATTTTCTGCATACACATCTAAGTTAGTTTTTCCCGGCCACTCTTCAAATACAGGAATAGAATCTACCCAAGCATATATTCCATTTGCAAAATCTTTATGGATATATATTCCTATTTCTCCGTCGTCCTCTTCTTCGTCAGGATTTTCCGATAAAAATTCCTCTCCATCATACCAATATTCTCCTGAAGCTATCAACTCCAAGTCATTTGTCTTTTCAGAGCCATTATTACTAAACAATAATTTTAAATTGTAAGTATTATAGAATGTATAAGTATTCCACCCATTACTTTCCGCTTCCATGTCTCCACCAGGCCAAGTTGAAAAAACATTTCCTATTTCTCCATTTTTGTTCCATGCCCACACGTTACTATACTTAGCATGAACTATGATGTTGCTGTCTGACCTTTTACGATTTTGATATTTCTCTTTTAACTCAACCGTCACATCTTTTGCTTCGCTGTTCAAAATAAATTTTAATTTTTGTGCTTCAAAATTACGATTATTAAAACTTATCTCTAAACCATTGCCACCCTTTTGTAAGCTTGTAATGTAATCTTTTGTAAATATAAGATCACTGCTATCTACATCTCCCCTTATGTAGATCCTCGCTCCATACAAAGCTTCCTC
>CAZDNU010000051.1:0-4440 GCA_964506865.1 uncultured Fusobacteriales bacterium
TAACAGGTGTGATAGTGGGTATTGTTGGTGGTGTAATTATAAGATTTTTAAAAATGGAAAAACAGGTTGAAGAGTATGTATATAAAATGAAAGCAGGAAGTGTAGCAGTCGAAACAATGAATCAAAAACAACGAATTGATTTTGCCAAAGATCATGTACTTGAAATTGTAAAAAATGTATGGATCTACTTGCTAATTGGAATAGGTATAGGAGCACTGATACATGGCTGGGCACCAGCAGATCTTTTGGCAAAGTACGCAGGGCCCAATAATCCTATAGCTGTAATTATAGGTGTATTATTTGGGATACCGCTATACTCAAATGCACTAGGGACAATACCAATTGCTGAAGCACTTATAAATAAAGGTGTGGGTATAGGAACAGCATTATCATTTATGATGGCCGTTACAGCTCTTTCATTACCTGCGATGATATTGCTGCGAAAAGTTATAAAACCAAAATTGATAGCAGCATTTGTCGTGATAACAGGTATTGCGATTATAATAGTAGGTTATATATTTAACTGGCTTTTATAATAAATTAAGGAGGATAAAAGAATGGGAAAACAACACAATCATAATCACCAGGGACATTCTCACACACATGATATTTCGAATTTATCAGGCAAAAAAATATTTTGGGTGGTTCTGTTGAATGCTATTATTACAATAGCAGAAATTTTGGGTGGTATAATTTCAGGGAGCTTGGCTCTTTTGTCAGATAGTATGCACAATCTGAGTGATACTATATCGATAGTGCTTAGTTATGTAGCCAACAAAATATCACGAAAAGAAAAAAATAGTAAAAAAACTTTTGGCTATAAGCGAGCAGAAATTTTAGCAGCGTTTATAAATGCTACGGCACTATTTATGATATCGTTTTGGTTAATATATGAAGCGTACAAAAGGATTCAAAATCCCGAAACAATAAATAGTAACTTGATGCTCGTTGTGGCCACAATTGGTTTAATTGCAAATCTGCTGTCTGTATATTTATTAGCAAAAGATTCTCGTGAAAATATGAATATAAAATCAAGTTATTTGCATCTAATGAGTGATACAGTATCATCAGTAGGAGTAATAATAGGGGGTCTGGCTATAAAATATATGGAAATAGTTTGGATAGACCCTTTGATTACATTTTTGATATCATTATACATAATAAGGGAAACTTGGCATATTCTTATTGAGAGTATAAATATACTGATGCAGTCTTCGCCTGAGTTGGATTACGATGAAATAAAAAAAGAGATTGAAAAAATTGAAAACGTCAAAAATATACATCACGTACATGCATGGATGTTAAATGAAAAAACTATTCATTTTGAGGCGCATATAGAGCTTGAAGACATGAAATTATCACAAATACAAAAAATATATGATAAAGTCGAGCATATTTTAAATGAACACTACGGAATATCGCATATTACTATTCAGCCGGAACTCGATAAATGTTGTAACAAGGATATGTTTTAAATCATATAAATAAATAGTTGGGGAGGATAAAAAATGATAATTAAAATCTTAGGTACAGGGTGTAAAAAATGTAAAAAATTGGAAGAAAATGTAAAAGTAGCAGTAGAAGAACTGGGAAAAGATATAAAAGTGGAAAAGGTAGAAGATATTCAAGAGATTATGAATTATGGTGTCATGAGTACTCCGGCTCTTGTAATCGATGAGCAAGTAAAATCAACGGGAAAACTGCTAAAGCCCAAAGATATCAAGAAACTCTTATAAGTTATACATAAATTACAATATAATAAAATAGAAAAACATATAAGGCAAAGAATTTAATTCTTGTCTTATTTTTTTTTGTTAATAAGATGGGAAAAAATATATAATACCCAAAATTCAATCTAAACAAATTACTTGCAAAAAAAAGAAATTGTGTTATAATAGAACTGAAAACATGCTGTTATTCTACTTTTTAAACTATAAAAGAGCACTATATCATAAAAGTGTTCTGAAACAAGAAGAAAGATAGGAGGTGAAAAATAAAGCTTTAGACGTGTATAGGGGGAAATACAACGGGTAAAGTGTTTTGATTGAAGAAAAGAAAATGAAAAACAGACGTTTGCTTTATGTGAAAATAATGTAAGTATAAAGGGAGGTCAAGATGGGTGAATTTAATTTTAAAGGTATAGTTTGGCAGATAGTGATTATGTTTTTGGGAGTAATTTTATTTGGTAAATATTCAGAAGCGCTTTACTATAACTTAAAAATAAGTAAGGAATTACAAAATTATGATGGAATTTTGTGGAATTTTATAATGCTGATGTTAATGGGAATTTTGTATCTGTTTTTTACAATAATGTACTATAGGAGAAGTGCTAAAATAGGGAAAAGTGAAACTTTTTCATTTATGTGGGTCATACTACTTATGACAAGTCTGTCTACATTGGAAATTTTCCTAAATATAACAAACTTAAAAGAAAAACTATGGTATTTGCCGAGTTTTGTTATTTTAATTTTTTTGTTGGCTACAGTAAAGAAACTATACTCTAAAAAGAATAAAAACATAGCAATTGATGAAATTAACTATTTTTATATTACGGTAATTTTATTTAATTTTTTGATGAGAAGCATTAATTTTCAAAACTGGGTGGAAGTAGAAAAGCTTAACTTTATGTCATATATATTTATGAAGTATTTTGATAAGATAACTTTTATACTTATACTTCCGATTGTTGTGGTATTATACAAAAAAACCAAGAAAAAAATTACTGATAAGTATCATGACTTTTTTCGAGTATCGTTTACAATAATTATTTTCTACTATTTTATGCGATATTTTCTGGATATTTATAATACTAAAGGTGCCCTGGAGTATAATTTTTGGGATTTTTATGTATTGGGAATGATTAGTTTACTTTACATTTTTTATGAATTACAAAATCAAACAACGCACTATTATATATATTATGAGTTTTTTGTAATTTCAATTGCAGTTCCTTTTGTAGTAAATAGTCTTATATTTTCGTTTGGGAAATTTGATTATATAGAAAAATTTTTGCAAAAGAGTCCAAATTTTCATGTGCTGAAAAAAAATATATTAAATGAAAACTTCTTTTTTGCAATTTTTGGGATTTATATTATTTTAAATATGTTTAGAGTGATGCGCTATGTATCAAATAAAAATAAAAAATCGCTAAATAAAGTAGCGGAATCAGAGCATCTGCTAGCAGTTTTTTTAAGTTTTTTGATAATTAATTTCAATACTGGAATTTTATGGGGAAATGATACACATATTTACGAGCTCAACGGCAAAGAGATCAATATGTACAGTATTTTCTTGTTAATGCTGTCATTGATTATGGTATTTGTACTTGTAAATAAAAAACTTTTTTATATAATTGCACCTGTTTGGAATATTAAAAATCTGAAATTGGCACTATGTGGAGGATTTGTAATAGTCGGTATATTACTTACAATTGAGACATTTGTATACAAATCATTGTACTTGGATAAGAAAATTGATAAGGCAGAAGCTTGGTTTCGACTATTGCCAAATAGAAGTAGTAAAGTACTTGAATATTCAATAAAGTCAAAGAACAATACCGTATATAAAATAGCAATGAAAAATAACTTGAAAATATCATCAAAAGCACTATATCTTAGCATAAGGAATGATGATAAACAAAAGTTTGATGATTTATTATCAAAGATAAATGCAAAAGAATTGGAAAAGAAAAGTTTTGGAAATACATTGGTGCAGTGTGCAATAAACATAAATAATAAATATGTAATAGATTTGGTAAATAAAGGAGCTGATATTTCGGAAAAAGATATACTTTATGCAACAATGCAAAATAAAGAAAAATTAGTAATTTACCTAATAGAAAACAGAAAAGAATCTCTCAATTATAATTATGAAAGCGTTGTAAAAACTAGTGATGGATTGTATGAAAATATAGATTTTTTGTCCGCCGCAGCTTTAAATGGAAATGAAAAAATATTTCATTACTTTCAAAGTCGGGGTTCTGAATATAAGGTCTTAGGTGATAATAACGATATTTTATCATATGCTATCAGAGGAAAAAATATGCAATTTATCAAAAAAATGGTGAAAAAGTATAAAAATAAAAAAAGCATGGCACTAAGCAAAGTTTTTCAAAATATCGATAAATTTACTCAGCAAAAAGTAGACTTATTGGTAAAAAATAAAGTGGGATTGAACACAGAAAGCTATCTTGTAATGTTGCAGTCAGATTATCCTAAAAAATCAGCAATCATAGATGTTTTTCTAGCACATGGCGTCAAAATTAATGAAAAAAATGAAAACGGAGATACCGCATTAACACTTCTTGTGAAAAGTGGAAAATATAAACAAGAATTTTTGGCATATATGCTAGAAAAAGGTGCAAAAATATATGCTGGAAGCCAAAAAGAAGACTATGACTTGATTCGCGCTGCAATTTCAAGCCAGCAGTATGCAACAGTT
>CAZDNU010000052.1:0-12356 GCA_964506865.1 uncultured Fusobacteriales bacterium
GTTAATGCTCCTTGCAGCTGAAAAAGGAAGACATTTGACATTGAAAGCTGATGGGAAAGACGAAACAGAAGTATTAGAAGCTTTAAAGAAACTAATAGAGGTAGATAAATTTAATGAGGATTAGAGGTGAGACCATTGGAACTTGTCCAAGAACAAAGACTCGAACAACAACTGGTTATGACTCAAGAGATGAAACAGTCACTAGAAGTATTGCAAGTTTCAGCTACAGAACTTGTTAGTATAATAGAACGAGAAGCAGAAGAAAATCCTTTGTTAGACGTATTTGAAGATTGTTTTGAAGATATTAGCAAAGGCAATGAGAATAACAGTATAGAAGATATATACAGAGATGAAGATATATATGAAGATATAAAAAGGGTATCGTATGAAAATGATTCAACGACAGATATAATAAATAAACTAAGTTCAAAAGAAGAAAATGTAATAGAAAAAATATTGAAAGAAGCAAGAGTAGAACTTAAAAATGAAATAGATCTTATTATTGCTGAAGAAATCATACAATCAGTGGATGAAAAAGGATTTTTAAAGGAGTCTCTCGAAGATATGAAAATGTATATATACTCAGAAACAAAGCATGATATTGAATTAGAAAGAATAGAGCAAATAAAAAACTTTATAAAAACAATAGATCCAGGCGGCGTAGCCTCACAAAATTTGAGTGAGTACTTAGTTTTTCAAGTAGAAAATCAAGATGTAGAAAAGAAAGAAGTTATTGTAAAAATATTGAAAGATTATTTTGATGAATTTAAGCGCAAGAAAATACGAATTTTAAAAAAAGAATTAGCTGTAAGTGAAGCGACGCTCAAAAAAATATACACAGTTATTTCAAAGCTAAAACCATATCCATTACTGGGGTTTTCAAGTGAAAATCTAGATAAATCAGTGGTAATACCTGAAATAATAGTAAAAGAGGAAAATGGATCTTATGAAGTTTATTTAAATGATCGCTATCTTCCAGGGATAAGAGTGAATAATGAATACTATAAAATGATAAGCAATGATGAAAAAGCAATAAATTATTTCAAAGAAAAAGCTATGAAGGTACGGAGTTTGGAAAAATGTATAGAGCAAAGGAATATAACTATGTATCGAGTAGCAAAAACGATTGTAGAAGCACAGAAAAGTTTTTTTATAAAAGGAGAAAAATACTTAAGACCATTGACTCTTTATGAGGTAGGAAGTAAGTTAGACTTACATGAATCAACAATAAGTCGTGTGGTAAATAATAAATATATGGAAACCCCGAGAGGTTTATATGAATTGAAATATTTTTTTTCTGGACGAGTAGAAAGTACAAATGGGGAAGCATTTTCTATAACTGCAGTACAAAATATTATAAAAGAGATTATCAAAAAGGAAGACAAACATAAACCTTTGACAGATAAAGAGATTTGTAAAAAATTAAAAGATGAAAAAGGCCTTAAAATATCAGCACGAACAGTTACAAATTATAGAGAAACGATGAAAATACTTCCAACTTATCTTAGAAAGGAAATATAGTAATGATATACAAAGCTTCTAAAATGGGATTTTGTTTTGGGGTAAAACAAGCAATAGAGTTAAGTGAAAACATACTGGAAAAACATAAGAAGTCTAATATATATATGTTTGGGATGTTGGTGCACAACTCAAGAGTTATAGAAGATTTAAAAAAAAAGGGGATAAAGTTTTTAAATGAGGACGGAATATCAAATTTAAAAGCTAGTGATATAGTTATAGTAAGAGCGCATGGTACAAGAAAAGAGATATATGAAAAGTTGAAAACGAAAAAAGTGAAAATATATGATGCCGCTTGTATATTTGTAAAAAAATCAAGAGAATTATTGCAAAAAAAAGAAAAAGAAGGAAAGAAAATAATATTTATAGGAGACAAGAAGCATCCTGAAGTTTTAGGGATAGTGAGCTATGCCATACAAGATGTAAAGATATATGAAAATGAAAAAGAATTTTTTAAAAATATAAAAGAAATTAAGAATAATAAAAAATATTTTTTATTATTCCAAACAACGTTTAGTAATAAAATCAAAAATATAATAGAAGATAAAATAAAATCAGAATACCCAGAGATTGAAACAGGGGATACAATATGTGGCGCAACTTATGAGCGACAAAAATCAACAGACCAACTATCTAAAGAAGTAGAAGTAATGATAGTGGTAGGAGATAAAAAAAGCTCTAATACAAAAAAGCTTTACGAGTTGTCAAAAAAACATAATTTAAATACATATTTAATACAAAGCAAAGAAGAACTGAAAATAAAATATTTTGAAAATAAAGAAAAAATAGGAATAACAGCGGGAGCATCAACACCGGAAGCAACAATAAAAGAAATAGAAAAAAAAATAAATATAATAATGTCAGAGGAGGAAATTGAATAATGGTAAACAATGGAGAAAACAACAACACAGAAGAATTTAGAGAATTACTGGAAGAGTACATGCCTGAGATAGAAAGCGGGCAAGTAAAAGAAGGGGTAATAATATCTAGAGATTCTGACTACGGATATTTACATATAGGTGGTAAGTCAGAGGGTAGGTTGAAAGCGTCTGAAATTGAGGATTTTGAAGTAGGAGACGAGATAAAAGTCCTAGTACTAAACAAAGAAGATAAGGAAGGTTATACGAGAATATCGAGACTGGCTTATGAACAAGCTCAAAACTGGGAAAAAATACAAGAAGCTCATGCAAATGAAGAAGTATTAGATGGAAAGGTTCAAAGAAGAGTAAATGGTGGATATATAGTAGAAGTCTTGAAATATATGTCATTTATGCCAAATTCATTGTCTGGTATAAGAGGTGACGAAGATGCAATAGGAAGAGAAATAAAAGTAGTGATAAAAGATATAAAAGATGGAAAGAAGAAAAAGATACTTGTATCTGGAAAAGAAGTAAAAATGAAAGAAGAAAAGAAATATATAGCAGGAATAAACGAAGGGGATATATTAGAAGTAGAAGTAAAAGATATCCTTGATTTTGGTTTATCTGTGATAGTAGGACCTATAGTAGGCTTTATACATATTTCTGAAGTAGCTTGGAAAAAGGTAGATGACTTGAAAAAGTTATTTAAAAGTGGAGAAAAATTGAAAGCAAAAGTCATAAACAAAGACGAAGATAAAAGAAGCCTAAAACTTAGCATAAAACAATTAAAAGAAGATCCGTGGAATTCAGTAGAAGACAAATATAAAGTAGATGACATTGTATCTGGAAAAGTAGTAAGAACGGTAAAGTTTGGTGCATTTGTTGAATTAGAAGAAGGTTTGGAAGGGCTTGTGCATGTTTCTGACTTGTCATGGAGTAAAAGCTTGAAAAATATAGATGATTATTTGCAAGAAGGCGATGAAATCAAAGTAAAAGTAATAGAGCTTTCACCTAAAGATAAAAAACTAAAACTTAGTATAAAAGATTTGAAAGAGGATCCTTGGACAAGTGCAGCAGAAAAATATCCTGTGGGAAAAGTAGTAACAGGTAAAATAGTAGAAGTAAAAGATTTTGGTATATTTGTAAATGTAGAAGAAGGTGTAGATGTATTTGTACATATATCTGACTTGGCTTGGAGAAAAGAAGATGAAAAAGACTATAAAATAGGTGATGAAGTAACTCTTCAAATATTGGAAGTTTATTTAGACACTCAAAAAATAAAAGGCGGAATAAAACAGTTAGAGAAAAGTCCGTGGGAAAAGATCCAAGATAAATATAAAGTAGGGGATATAGTAAAAAGGACAATCAATAATATAACTGCATTTGGTATATTTATAGAAATAGAAAATGGAATTGATGGGATGATACACATATCAGAAGCTTCAAAAGATTATATAAAAAAATTAGAAGATAGATTTGAAGTAGGACAAGAAATAGAAGCTGAAATTATAGAAATAAACAGTGAAGAAGAAAAAATAAAACTATCAATAAGAAAAATAGAAGAAAAGGAAGAAACCGAGGAAACAGAAGATCTTATGGCTAAGTATGGCGTAGAAGAATAAGAACGTCACAAAGAAATAGCTTGGTATTAGCTTAGGATACAGCTAATACCAAGCTAAGAAAAAACCGAACATTGTAATTAGATAGAGTTAGCAAAAAAAAGTATTACAAAACCATACGAAAGAATGAGAGGATAAAGATCGATAAATATTTTTCAATAGAAAGGTGGTGGAATCCGTTACAATTAATGTATAGGTAACGGAGTTTACATGAAAGCAATTTTGGAATTGCTAATATTAATAGGTGTCGGCTCTATAATTGGATGGGTAACAAATTATATTGCTATTAAATTGGTATTTCGGCCGTACAAGGAAATAAACATCTTAGGATTCAAACTACAAGGTTTGATCCCGAAACGACGAGGGGAAATAGCAAAGAATGTGGCAATGACAATAGACAAAGAATTGATATCAATTCAAGATATAACAAAAGCAATAAATAGCATGGAATTAGAACAGGAGATAGACAAGATAGTTGAATCAATTGTAGAAGATAAATTGAAAAGCGCTATTATAGAAAAATTTCCCATGGCTTCAATGTTTTTATCAGATAGTTTGATGGAAAAGATAAAAGCTTATGTAAAAGAAGCAATAGAAGAAAATAAAGAAGAGTTTATAGAAATAGTAATAAAAAAAATAGAATCAGAAATAGATATCAAAGACATTATAATCGAAAAAGCAGAAGAGTTTCCACTTGAAAAATATGAAAGAATAGTAGTGGAGATAGCGAAAACAGAGCTAAGACATATAGAGGTTATTGGAGGAATTTTAGGAGGAGTAATAGGATTATTCCAATTTCTACTTACTCGGTTTATTTAATAGAGGGTGATTAAAATGAAAAGAGTATTATTTTTATTATTATTTCTACTAAATACCCTAAGTGCTGTATCAGCAGAACTAGCAGGCTTAGTGCGCGTGGAAAATCTAGAGAGTTATGGAGTGTTTGTCTATATAGAAGAAACGATGCAATATGACATAAGTGATGAGTTAGGAAAATTTAGGTTGGAAAACTTGGAAAAAGACAAAGAGTATACACTTGTATTTCAAAAAGAAAATATGGGAGATATAAAGAAAACAATAAAGTTAAGTAAAGATAAGGAATTTAAAGAGTTTTTCATACAAAAAGAAAATAAAATACCAAAGTATGATATAAAATTACTAGTCAGTAGTCCCATAAAAAAAGAAGCATATATAAAGATAAAAGATTTTCCATATGGGATAATAGCAAAAGCCAATGAGTATACCTATAGCAAGCTAGAAGAAGGAAAATATAGTGCAGAGGTAATTCAAGAAGGAGCACTAGCTCAAAAAATAGAATTTGAAGTAAAAGATAAAGAGATGAACAATATAGGAATTATAAGCTTAAAAGCTAAAGAAGCAAACAATGTTCGTATAAAATTATCAGACAAAGTACAAGATGGATATATATATTTATACAAAAATAACGAATTAAAGTATTTTGAAAAGATAAAAGACTCGCGTTCATATTTTGATATAAAAAATATGGAAAGTGGTACCTACGAACTTCTTATCAAAAGTTATGGTAAAAAAGATTATAGAGATAATTTTGACTTAAAGGGGATAAAAAATTTAAAAGTAGATTTAGAAAACTTATCAGAAAGCAATATGTTATATGTAAATTTATACCCAGAGGATCATACGATAAACATAAAACTCTATGATGGAGACGGAATATTAATAAAACAAGAAGAGAATGCACAGGGTGCAAATGTATTTTATAATTTGGATTGGGAAGAAATGTACACTTTAGAATTAAATGCTAAAGGATATAAGCCGCTTATACTAAAGAATTTAAAGGTCGGCGAGAAAATAGATGCAGCGTTGGCAAAGGATATAAAGGGAGTACGTATAGAAGGTAGTATATATCCATTTGACAGTATGGCAGAAGTTATGCTTTTAGATGACGATAAAATACTTGCAAAGGCTAATTGTGATGAAAAAGGCCATTATGTCTTGGAAAGCGATGAATTTAGATCTGGTAGAAAAACAATAAAGGTAAGAGCCGAAGGATTTGAAGAGTATAAAGAGATACGCACCTTGTATAAAGAGCAAGAAATAAAAAATCTAAACTTAAGTATAAAACCACTGACTACTACGTTTTTTGGTAGAGTAAGTTTAGAGAAAAGTACGGATATAATAGAAAATACAATAGTGTCTATAGATGAGCTAGGAATGTGGCAATATGCAAATAAAAATGGACGATATTATTTTTCTAATATACCATGGGGAGTATATACCGTTAGCTACCAAAAAGCAGGTTATGCTCCAGTTAGAAAAAAAATATATATAAAAGAAAATGAGATAAAAGAAGAAAATTTAGAATTGAAAGCGGAAACACATTTGTATATAAAATCAAATGTAAAGGATTATGAAATAAGCATAAATGGGAAAACTGAAAAAGTGAATCAATATCTATATGAAAAAAAATTAAAAATATCTAAGTATGATATTTATGTAAAAAAGCGTGGTTACATAGATGTAAAACGGAAAATAGACTATGAAGGTGCAGGAGAAGTACAAGAATTGATATTGGTGATGAAAAAGTTAAAAGATTATAAAGCTGAGCTTGAAAAGAAGATAGAATTACTTGAAAAATTAATTAATGAAGGTGAAATAAAAGAGGCTGAACAGCAACTAAGCAAGCTTTATAGGGATGAAAATGCTTACATATTGAAACAAAATCTGGATCTAATTCAGTCCAAAATCAAGAAAATAAAAGAGAATGTATATGATTTGGACAAAAAAATTAGAGAAAAAATAGCTAGCACAAAAAAGGATTTAGAAAAACTAGAAGGATCTAAAATGGCATACGGGAAAAAACGTAAAAAGTTGAATTCAAAATACAAAGAAAGTATAGAGTATTTTGAGAAAATACTAGAAGATGAAAAGTATACACAAATGAAATATGAAATATATTCATTTATAAGTGAAGTATACTTTAAGTTGGGCATGGAAAATAGTGGAAGAAAGAATAAGCAAAGAGCTGAAAAATATAAAAATTAGAAAGGTGAGTTAATTTGGACGAAAGAATATTGTCTCCAAATGAGTTTAATCATGAAGAGGATCTACAAAAAAGTTTGCGACCAAAAAGTTTTCAAGAGTATATAGGACAGCCGAAACTAAAAGAAAAGTTGAAAATATTTATAGAAGCAGCCAAGAATAGAGAAGAGCCGATAGATCACTTGTTGTTATATGGTCCTCCTGGTCTGGGGAAAACAACATTGGCAGGAGTAGTAGCAAATGAGATGCAGGTAAATCTAAAAATAACATCAGGACCGGTATTAGAAAAAGCAGGAGATCTTGCGGCAATACTAACTTCCTTGGAAGAAAACGATGTGTTGTTTATTGACGAAATACATAGATTGAATGCAACGGTGGAAGAAATATTGTATCCGGCAATGGAGGATAGGGAACTAGACATAATAATAGGAAAAGGACCATCTGCAAGATCGATCAGGATAGCCTTGCCAAAGTTTACTCTAGTAGGAGCAACAACTAGAGCGGGTTTATTGACTTCACCATTACGTGATAGATTTGGCATAACCCATAGAATGGATTATTACAGTATAAAAGACTTGACCCAGATAATATTAAGAGGTGCTGACATACTAGATGTAATGATAGAGTCTAAGGGCGCAAATGAGATTGCTTTGAGAAGTAGAGGAACGCCTAGAATTGCAAATCGATTTTTAAAGCGAGTCAGAGATTATGCGCAAATAAGAGGCGATGGAGTAATAAATGAACAAATGGCAAAAGAAGCTTTAAATCTTTTAGAAGTAGATAAAATAGGTTTAGATCACTTGGACAGAGAGATATTAACAGGGATAATAAAAAACTATAATGGAGGACCAGTAGGGATAGAGACGCTATCACTACTTTTGGGAGAAGACAAGAGAACTATAGAGGAAGTGTATGAACCATACTTAGTAAAGATAGGATTTATTAAGCGTACCAGCAGAGGACGAATGGCAACGGATAGAGCATATCAACATGTAGGGTTAAAGCATATAGACGAAAGTCCAAAACAAAAACTCTTTTAGAAGGAGATGGGATTATGAAAAAAAATATGGTGATTTTTGGGATAATAAGTATAGTAGTGGTAGCGGTTTTAAATGGATTGATATTGTCAGTAGATGCGTTTATAGATAATCCCATATACGGAAGTATATTAGGCATAGCCGAAGGGGCTGTATTAGCAGGCTTGACATACTTTTTGCTAGGCAAAAAAGAAAATAAGCAAGAAAATACTGTGGATTTTTTAGAAGACATACTAAAAAATGACGTAAAAGACTTGGACCTGTATAACGAAGAAATTGTAAAAAAATATAGTAAGTACCTTGACGTAAATGAAGAAAGCAATAAAATAGACATACTCACTAAAGAAATAAATGCGGATAAAGTGTTTTTATTGGAGCGAGCAGAAGCACTATCAACATTGATAAGAAACTTTGAAGATAAAATGAATGATCAAAATGAAGTGTACAGAAAAATAATAGCAAACATAGAAAAAACTACTGGAGAAGTACAGGAAATAACATCGGCTGCGAACATAGCTGCAGAAACATCTTTGAAAACCCTTGAATTAACATCTTCTACAGTGGAATTGGCAACCAGTGGAGTAGAAAATGTAGAAAGTTCACTTATAAAAATGGGTGAGATAAAAGATAATACTGATACTACTTCTGATTCGGTAATAAAATTAGAAGAAAAAGCAAATGAAATAGGTGGAATAATAGTATCAATAACAAAGATATCAGAACAAACAAACTTATTGGCCTTGAATGCAGCTATTGAGGCTGCGAGAGCTGGAGAAGCCGGAAAAGGCTTTGCTGTAGTAGCGCAGGAGATCCGAGGTCTAGCAGACGAAAGTAGAAAAGCTGCTGAGAACATAAATAATATTGTAGCCGTGATACAAAGTCAGACAAAGCAAGCAGTAGAAAAGATGACAAAAACATCAGAGGTAGTACAAGAAGGCTCGGAAAGTTCAAGTTCGGTAGGTGAAAGTTTAACGATAATGCTTGACTCTATAAGTAAAATAAACAATATGATGCAGGATGTAGCAGCAGGAGCACAACAGCAATCAGCTAATACGCATGAAATTGCCACACAGATGGATATTAATGCAGGCTTTATAAACAAAGAACTGGGGAATCTAGAAAAATTACAAAGCTATATATCGGAAGAGATTGAAATAATAGATGAAATGACAAATCGGATAAGGAAAACTGAAGACTTGATAGATAAACTGAAAAAAAGCAATGAAAAAAGATTAAAAGTAAAGGAATGAATGCGAAATGCAGGTAACGACAAAGACAAGGTATGGATTGAGAGCGTTGATATATATATCGGAAGCGAGTCAAGATGAAGAGCGCTATGTAAGAATACGCGAAATTTCTGAAAAAGAAAAGATATCAATACAGTACTTAGAACAAATATTATATAGATTGAAGCAAAAAAAAATAATCCAGGCAAAACGAGGACCTAATGGAGGGTACAGGATTAGTAGGAACCCTAAGGATATCAATGTATATGAAATATTTGAAATTTTAGAATCAAAAATAAAAATAGTTATGTGCGGGAAAAATGCCGAAAGTTGTGTAGGAAAAGACTGTAGCACTATTTATCTTTGGAATAAAATAAATAATGCAATTATAGACATAATGCAAAAAACAACATTACAAGAACTTATGGAAATACATATAAAAAAGATAAGGGGAGACAATGTTAACAATAATAGTAAATAAGGAGCTTGTTTCGGACAAGCAAATACTTATAAATGACAAAGGTGATATAAATCACATGAAAAATGTGTATAGATATAAAGCTGGAGATAAAATACGGATTGTTGACGGAGAAAAAGAATATTTATGCGAAATAGATAGTTTGGATAAAAAAGAAGTAGTAGCTAGGATAATAGAATCAAAAGACGACACTTATAGCAATAATATAGAAATAGATATAGCTATAGGGATACTAAAAAAAGATAAAATGGATTTGTTAATACAAAAATTAACTGAATTAGGTATAAATAAAATAATCCCACTTATTACAAAAAGAAATACGGTGAAAATCAAAGAAAAAAAAGATAGATGGGATAAAATATCTCAAGAAGCACTTAAACAATGTAGAGGGGTAAAATTTGTAAAAATAGAAGAGCCCAAAACAATAGAAGGTTTAGAAATATCAAATTATGCAAAAGTAATTGTATTGTATGAAAATGAAGAAAATCTTAAATTAAATAATTTAGACTTGAAATGTGGACCAATATTGTATATAATTGGTTCTGAAGGTGGATTTGATGAAAACGAAATAAAACATTTCAAAGAGAATGGAGCGATAATAGCGAGTCTTGGAAAAAGAATACTTAGAGCAGAAACAGCGGCTATTGTAGCGGGAGGAATATTAGTCAATGAATGTAATTAAAACAGCAGCCTTTTATACATTGGGATGCAAAGTAAATCAATATGAGACAGAGGCTATGAAAAAAAGTTTTGAAAAAAACGGCGTAAAAATACTTGCTTTTGAAGAAAATGCGGATGTTTATATTGTAAATACATGCACTGTAACGAGTATAGCTGATAGAAAAACTCGAAATATATTAAGAAGAGCTAAAAAAAATAATCCGAAGGCTATATTGGTAGCTACAGGGTGTTATGCTCAAACAGACAAAGATGTTTTGAAAAATATAGAAGAAGTAGATATGATCTTGGGAAATAAAGAAAAAAAAGAGCTGTATAATATAATAGAAAAAAAATATTGTGAGAAAAATTATGAAAAAGTAAACGATATATTTGAAGTAGAAAACTATGAAGAAATGAATTTTTCGGTATGCCGAGAAATGTCAAGAGCATATATAAAAATACAGGACGGGTGTAATAATTTTTGCTCATATTGCAAGATACCATTTGCAAGAGGCAAAAGTAGAAGCCGAAAACTAGATAGTATATTGGAAGAAGTAAAAAGTCTAGCAGAGGAAGGCTTTAAAGAGATAATACTTATTGGGATAAATTTAGGAGCATACGGAGAAGACCTTGAAGAAAAAATGGATCTAGAAGATGTACTTGAACAAGTAACACAGTATAGTGGCATAAAAAGAGTACGAATCGGTTCAGTCTATCCAGATCGGATATCAGATAAATTGATAGAACTGATGAAAAAAAATAAAAAAATCATGCCACATTTACATCTATCACTACAGTCTGGTGACAACAAAATTTTAAATAAAATGAATAGAGCTTATAGTAGCGACTATGTAAAAAAAGTTTTGAAAAATTTAAGAGACAATGTAGGAGATATAATTTTTACGGGGGATATAATTGTAGGTTTTCCAGGAGAGGAAGATGAAAACTTTGAAAACACCTATAACTTTATAAAAGAAATTGAATTTTCTGATTTACATATTTTTAAATATTCAGATAGAGAAAATACGAAAGCTGCAAAATACAAAGAAAAAGTTAGTGGTGAAAAAAAGAAAAAACGTGCTAATATCCTTGAAAAATTACGTGAGGACATGTATAATGACATTAGAAATAGATATTTGGGAAAAGAAATGGAGATATTGGTAGAAGAAATAATCGGAAATGAGGCCACAGGATACAGTAGAAACTATCTGAAAGTAAAAATAATTGATTACAAAGGAAGCGTGAATGATATAGAGAAAGTGGTAGTAAAGCAAATAAAAAAGGGGATGCTTGTTTGTGAGAAAAAGGGAAAAAATAAAAAAGCGCAAAATAAGATTTAGATTTTTCCTTATTTTGTTATTTATTAGTTTAGGGATCTATTATTTTGTATTTAAAGAAAATCCAGAACAAATATCAAACAATAAAGAAAATAAAGCTGAAATAATAGACCGAGAATCAAGGGATTTTCAAAATAAAGAAATTAGTGAAGAAGCAATAAATATAGAAGCTAATGCAGAAGTTGAAGAAGAAAAAGAAATGGATGGATTAGAATTAGAAAAAGAAAAATCAATACAAAATGAAAATAAAAAAGTATATAATAAAAAATCTCTGATAATAAGTAAAGACAAAGTTTATATTTATTATAATAAAGAGGTTGTGCTAGCATTGGATACAGAAATAAATTTGACAAAAGAAAAAACAGTGGCAAACATTTTAAGTAAAAAAAATTATAGAGAACTTTTGAATTTAACAAACTATTTGGTTCCTGAAAAGCTAAAATCATATGAAGTGGTAGAAGACTTTGAAAGTAATGCAGTTGTAGACCTTGATATACTTGAGATAGGAGAAAAACAATTTATAGATACATATAGTCTGGCAGATTTACTCATAAAAGAATACTATAAGTTGGACATAAACAAAAATAAAAATATAATTAT
>CAZDNU010000053.1:0-1942 GCA_964506865.1 uncultured Fusobacteriales bacterium
ACCAAAAGCCGCTTCAGAGATACATACTGATATAGAAAAGGGATTTATCAGAGCAGAAGTAGTAGCTTATGATGAATTTGTAATGAGCAATGGTTGGGCAGGGGCCAAAGAAAAGGGTGTAATGCGGTTGGAAGGTAAAGAGTACCCTGTAAAGGATGGAGACGTTATGTACTTTAGGTTTAATGTCTAATATATATATACCGTATAAATAATGTAAATATATGTAAATGAATTTTTTTGGAAAAAGAATAAAAAGCTCAAATATAGATCAAGACTGCACGAAACTTACGATTTACTTTCGGGAATAGAACTGATATACTCTATATGTACAAAACGATATGGAGGTGGTATCAATGAGAGAGATAGTAAGAAGAGCAGATTTGATGGCTAATATTGAAGGTAATAGTGGATTGTTTTTTGCAAAGAAAATTTTTGGTGAAAATGCAGAAATCGCATTAGAAAATGAAAAGTTGAAAATAGTAAATGATGATAAGAACAAACAGCTTGTTATTGATATTCCGAATATAGCAAATTCTGAATTGGAGATATCATATTTTGAAGGAGACAACATGTTATATAACGAAAAAAATATTTATCCGGATAACATAGTATTTGCACTTAAGAAAATAAATAGAAAAATAAGAGTTAGTTAAACCAAAACAAAATCGAACTAAAATATAAGGAGACCTGTAAACTAGACACGAATAAAGTGTAAGTTTACAGGTTTTTTATATTTTTCATGTATATCTACGACTTGACAGAGCAAAAAAAATGTGGTATAAAATTATTAGCAGTCAAGCTTGGTGAGTGCTAAAACATAAAGGAGGGATTATTATGAATGAAAATAAATTTACTCAAAAAAGTATAGAAGCTATATCACAAGCTCAAGGATTTGCAATAAAGTATGGACACCAAAATATAGAGAGCGAACATCTATTGTTGGCATTGTTGGGACAAGCAAATGGTTTGATACCAAGTATATTACAAAAGATGGGAATAGATACAGTAGCGTTGATGAATAGTTTGCAGGAAAAACTATCTAAAAAGCCAAGCGTGTCAGTACAAACAGGTCAGGAAGTATATATGAGTACAAATCTAAAAAGAGTGCTAATGTATGCAGAAGATTATATGAAAAAATATCAAGATTCTTTTTTAAGTGTAGAACATATTTTTTTAGCGTTAGTTGATGAATTGAAATGGATAAAAGACTTTGGTATAAATAAAACAAACTTTGAAAATGTATTGAAAGAGGTAAGAGGTTATCAAAAAGTAAACTCACAAAACCCCGAAGAGACATACGACGTATTAAATAAATTTGGAAAAGACTTGGTAGAATATGCGCGAAAAGGAAAGCTAGACCCTGTAATAGGAAGAGATCATGAGATACGAAGAACAATACGTATATTGTCAAGAAAGACAAAAAATAATCCGGTGCTTATAGGTGAACCGGGAGTAGGAAAAACTGCAATAGTAGAAGGTCTTGCGCAGAGAATCCTAAAAGGAGATGTACCGGAAGGTCTAAAAGATAGGACAATATTTGCACTAGATATGGGTGCATTAATAGCAGGAGCAAAATATCGGGGAGAATTTGAAGAGAGACTGAAAGCAGTATTGCATGAGATAGAGAAATCAAATGGAAAGATAATACTCTTTATAGACGAAATACATACAATAGTAGGAGCAGGAAAAACAGAAGGTGCAATGGATGCAGGCAATTTATTGAAACCAATGCTGGCTCGGGGAGAGATAAAATGTATAGGGGCTACAACTATCGATGAATACAGAAAGCATATAGAGAAAGACTCGGCGCTAGAACGTAGATTGCAACCTATATTTGTAGATCAGCCAACAGTGGAAGATACTGTATCGGTACTTCGTGGCTTGAAAGAAAGGTTTGAAGTATTCCACGGTGTAAATATAAGCGATGCTGCCTTGGTATCAG
>CAZDNU010000054.1:0-8782 GCA_964506865.1 uncultured Fusobacteriales bacterium
GGTGATAATATTGAAAAATAAAAAGATTATTAATCTTCTAATAAATTTAACTGTAATCGCAGTTATATTTTTAGTAGATCAAGTTTCTAAATATATAGTTGAAACAAAATATGCAAGTGATAGTAAGGCTATCATAGAGAATTTTTTTCATATAACTTATGTAAAAAATAGAGGAATAGCATTTGGTTTGTTTCAAGGTAAAATAATATTTATATTAATATTAGGAGTATTGGCTGTATTTTCTATAATATTGTACTTGCATAAAAAAGACGAAGAGCATTCTATGCTTTCAAGATTTGGATATTTATTTATACTTGGAGGTGCAATTGGAAATCTTTTTGATAGAATATATAGAGGTTATGTAGTAGATTTTATAGATTTTCAAGGTATATGGAAATATATATTTAACATAGCCGATGTAGCTATAAATATAGGTGTAATATTGATATTGATAGAGTATTTTTGGGAAAAAGAAGATTTGCATACAGAAAAAATAGATGAGCAATCTAAAATTGAAACAGAAGAACTAAAAGAAGCTGTAAATAAAATGGAACACAAAGAAGCTATGACGGAAATAAAACAAGAAAATATTGAAGAGGAGGAAGACAAACTATGACTTTCCAAGATATAATATTAAACCTTCAGAAATTTTGGAATGAACAAGGATGCATAATAGGGAATCCTTATGATATAGAAACAGGTGCAGGTACATTTAATCCTAGTACTTTCTTGATGTCTTTGGGGCCGGAGCCCTGGAATATAGCCTATGTAGAACCGTCGAGAAGACCAAAAGATGGAAGATATGGTGAAAACCCAAATAGACTATATCAACATCATCAGTTTCAAGCTATAATGAAGCCATCACCAGACAACATACAAGAGATATACCTTGAAAGTCTTAGACAATTGGGATTAGATCCAACTGAACATGATATCAGATTTGTAGAAGATGACTGGGAATCTCCTACTCTAGGTGCTTGGGGACTTGGTTGGGAAGTATGGCTTGATGGGCAAGAAATAACACAATTTACATATTTTCAACAAGTAGGAGGTTTAGAATTAGATATAGTACCGGTTGAGATAACTTATGGTTTGGAAAGGATAGCACTTGCTATACAAAAAAAAGACAGCGTATTTGACCTAGAGTGGACAGAAGGAGTAAAGTACGGAGATATGAGAATGCAATATGAATATGAATTTTCAAAATATAGCTTTGAAGTAGCTGATCTGGATATGCATTTTGACATATTTAATAAATTTGAAGAAGAAGCAAAACGAGCTTTAAATGCAAATCTAGTGCTACCTGCATATGACTATGTATTAAAGTGTTCGCATGCATTTAACGTACTAGATGCTAGAGGAGCCATAAGCACTACAGAAAGAATGAGTTATATACTTAGAGTGCGAAATCTTGCTAAACGATGTGCTGAGATTTATGTAGAAGAAAGGGAAAAACTGAATTACCCTTTATTAAAAAAATAAATTAGGATATACTTTACCGAAAGGAGAGGAATTTTGTGGAAGTATTGTTAGAGATAGGCTTAGAAGAAATACCGGCAAGATTTTTAGTTCCGGCATTGAAAAATATAGAATTAAAAATAGAAAAGGAATTAAAAGAAAAAAGATTGAATTATGCTGAGATAAAGACATATGGTACACCAAGAAGGCTGGTACTGCATATACTTGACTTGGAGGAAAAACAAGAAGATATAACGGTACAAAACACAGGGCCTGCAAAATCTGTAGCTTATGATCCGAGTGGTCAACCTACAAAAGCGGCAATAGGTTTTGTAAAATCACAAGGAATAGATATAAAAGAGTTAGAAATAATTAAAACTCCTAAAGGGGAGTATATTGCTGTGACAAAACATGAAAAGGGACAATTAACTGCACAATTATTACCTGAAATGCTAAAAGAACTTATCCTGAATATTAGTTTTCCTAAATCTATGCGTTGGGGAGATAAAAAACTAAGATTTGTCAGACCAATTCGATGGATTTTGGCTATGCAGGATAATGAACTGATAGAATTTCAAATAGAAGATATAGCAAGCGAACTGAAAAGTTGCGGGCATAGATTTTTTGGAGAAAAAGAGTTTAAAGTAAAATCTATTGATGACTATTTCAATAAATTGAAACGAAACTATGTTGTAGTAGATATGGAAAAAAGAAAAGAAGATATACTAACCGAAATAAAAAGCAAAACGTCTAAAGTGGGAGAAACGGTCCTAATAGAAGATGGATTGTTAAATGAAGTAGCAAATTTAATAGAATATCCGTATCCCATTACAGGGACATTTAATGCAGAATTTTTGGAGGTGCCACAAGAGGTATTGATAATAACTATGCAGACACATCAAAGATATTTTCCGGTACTAGATGAAGATGGTAAATTGATGCCGAAATTTATAGTAATCAGAAATGGGATAGAATATTCTGAAGAAGTAAAAAAAGGTAATGAAAAAGTATTGGGAGCCAGATTATCTGATGCTAGGTTCTTTTATTATGAAGATCTGAAAAAAAATATAGAGTTTTTCAATAATGGACTGAAAAAAGTTGTATTTCAAAATAAATTAGGTACTGTATATGAAAAAGTAACTCGAAATGTAAAGATTGCAGCGAAATTATGTAATGCCTTGAAATTAACAGATGAGAAAAAAGAAGATGTACTAAGAACAGTTGAAATATCTAAATTTGACTTAATGACAAATATGATATCAGAAAAAGAATATACGAAACTTCAAGGGTTTATGGGTATGAAGTATGCAATTAAATTTGGAGAGAAAGAAAATGTAGCTCAGGGAATATACGAACATTATTTACCACGTTATCAGGGTGACAAATTACCTCAAAGTTACGAAGGAATAGTAGCTGCGATATCTGATAAACTAGATACTATAGTAGGTTGTTTTACAGTAGGTCTAATACCAAAAGGTTCACAAGATCCATATGCTCTTAGAAGGGCAGCACTTGGCATTGTAAATATAATCTTGAAATTTAAACTTGATATATCTTTGTTTAAGGCAATAGATCACTCTTTGGACTTGTATAAAGAAGCAGGGATACTCCAAGGTGATAAATCGGAAGTAGCGAAAAATATACGAGTATTTTTTAAAGACAGAATAATTAATGTCCTTTCGAAAATAAAAGCTCGAAAAGATATAGTGGAAGCAGTCGTAACTGCAGACTATGAGAGTATTTTAGAAGTTGATAAAAAGATTGAGATATTAGAAAAATTAATTGAACAAAAAGAATTCACAGACATAGTTCTTTTGATAAAAAGGGTAAGAAATATATCTAAAAACTTTGAAGAATCAAATGTAAGTACCAAAGTAGATCTACTAGAAGAAAAAGAAGAAAAAGACTTATATAAATATTATGAAACGCTAAAAGAAAACACAAAGATAAACTTAGCAAAACGAGAGTATGCTAGCTTTTTTGATGATGTATTACAAGGAAAAGAAATAATAAATAAGTTTTTCGATAATATAATGGTAATGGATAAAAATCCAAAAATTAAGCAGAATAGACTTTCGCTGCTAAAGAGTTTAGATACTATATTTAATAATGTAGCAATAATAACGATGATAAATTCGTAATATAAGGTATAAAAGAACATATAAATATTTACCTAATCAATCCCCTTAAAGTAGACAGTAATAAAAGCCTATCTATGCTAAAATATTACAAAATACTTTAGGGGGATTGTTGTATACATTATTTTCGGGAAGTTTATTTGTATATGAATAAAAAATAAAGGATATATCCTACATGAAAAGGTCGATTATTTTTTATGGTAAGAAGTAAAGGTATAGAAAAAAAAACCGATATATATACTTATGTATTGAAAAATAATAAAAAAAAAGATGTTTAATACTTGACTTTTAAAAAATAAATAAGTTATACTTAATGTAGTATTTGTAATTAAAATGGAAGTTCCTAATTGGATTTATTAAAATTTAAAAAAACGTACTATAGCAAGCATAGGAGAAAAGCTAATTAAATTGGAGTAAATAAATTGAAAAGTTTATATAAATTATTAAAAAGGAGATGAGAAAATGAACAATAAGCATAACAAATTAAAGTTTCTCGGAAAGTTGTCTATTTTTATTGGATTTTTGATACTAGCAGGAGCAGGGTTGCTTGTTTTTTTGATATTCAAGGAGGATCCGAAAAATTACTTTGCAATGGGTATGACGGTAATGATGTCGTTGTTTGTATTTAGTTTTTATTTGGTACAGATGGGAATGATAAACTTGTTTTTGGATATAGAAGACAGTACCAAAATGACAAAGATGAATTCTAAAAATTCTAATAAACTTGAAAAAGATATACTAGAAGTACTAGAATCACTTGATTTCTTGGCTATAAGACGAAATAAAAATACACGAGAACTATTAGAAGAGATAGAAGGCTTTTTGGGTGATATAAAAAGAGGAGCAATACGTATAGGTGGTTCTAGTAAGTCAAATACTTCGAAAGCAAATACTTCAACTGAAACAACAGTAGAAAATAATGCAGAGGTAGATAATGAGCCAGGAGTATATGAGATATATGATGATGAAGACTATGGGACTATACAAGTAAACGAGACTGTTGCAGCTCCAAAAGAAGAAGAAAATGATGAACGAGCAATAAAATTTCTTGATCCAAATCTTGAAAGCATTGTGAGAGAAAAGATCAATAAACCGGAAGGAAATCTATACCCAGAAGATGTAGAGGATATAAATACTTTATCACTATCAAATAAAAATATCGTATCTATAGAAGGAATACAAAATTTGCTTGGCTTACAAAAACTTGACTTGTGGAAATCTGAAGTAGATGATATAAGTCCGTTGGCAGCATTGGAGAATTTAGTATACTTGAGAATATCGAAGACAAATGTAGTAGACATATCACCATTGGAAGACTTAATAAGTCTAGAAGAGTTGTATTTGCAAGAAACTGATATAGAAGACATAAGTGTACTTGCAAATTTGGAAAGTCTAATGTACTTATATTTGGAAAAAACAAAAGTAAAAGATATAACACCTTTAGAAAATCTAAAAAATTTAGAAGACTTGTATCTTTGGAATACACCAAACTTGGATACTAATGCAAATTCACCTGTATATAAGACTATAAAAAAATTAGAAGCAAATGGATGTAATGTAATATATTAAAAAAACAAAAAGGACTTAATGATTTTGTAATTAAGTCCTTTTTGTTTTTTTGTAAAGGTATAAAACATATGACTGTAGGGGCGAACCTATGTGTTCGCCCTGTGATGAGAAAGAATATCCCCCCTACCTTTTGTCCGTTGATACAGAGAGAATAAAAAGTGTAAATAAAATAATTATTTTGGGAAAAAACAAAATTTGTGGCAATACTAAGATAGGACATATAAAAAATAGGAGGTAAAGATGAAAAAAGGTATTGTTTTAGGGATTTTTGTTATGATTTTGTTGTTTGTAGGGTGTAGTAAAGATAAGGAAGAAAATATACAAAAAAAGAATACGGAAAAAATGTTGGGAACGTGGAAAGTGAAAGAAATAGATTTAACATATTCACTTAGTAGAGTAGAAAAAGATGAGAGCAACGGTATTTATTTTGCATTAGGCACATCTAGTAATGCTCAATTTTGTATGGGAAATTTCAATGAAGACATATATAGTATATATGAAGAATATATTGATGGAGCAGTGATGTATATTTTTGAAAATGTAGGTCAATATATAGAAGCATTATTAATAATATATGATGTAGATGGTAATGTACAAGATACCGGAACTTTAAATTTTAGCTTTAGCAACAATAGAGATATAGGTAAACTTATGAAAAAAAATAAAGATGAAATATTGGAAATAGTAAAGAAACTTCCAAAACCAGAGGAAAGTAGAGTAAATGAATTTGAGAATAAATATCATATGTTTTTAAGCAAATAATACGAAAAAAGTTGGACTTAATTTATTGGGACTATCCTTGAGCCCAAAGATAAATTTTTGCCGCTACAGGCTATAGAGAGAAATTTACCTCTCTTTACATATTGTAGCGGTATTTTTTTCGAAAAATAGAGCTAAAAAAATTATCTCACAAATTTATTATATCAAGATTATATAGTTTAGATCATTTAAAGCAACGCTAGAATCAGAATGGATTGTAGTAGTTAGAGATCTAAGTTGAGTACAAAAAATTGGGAGGTAATAAAGATGAAAAAAATTATTGTTTTGATATTTATGATTATGCTACTGGTGTTTAGCGGATGTACAAGTACTATAAGTGTGTATGGTGTAGATGAAATAGTAGTAAATAACGGTAATTCTGAAGTGGTAGTCTCAGAGGGTGAGCTAGAGCTTGACATAGTATTGTATGACAGTAGGGGCTACGAAATTTATGATTGTGACAATAGAGTAAAAATCTATGTTGATAATATGTACATGAGTGAACATGAATTTAAAAGTTTAGGGCCGGGGACTTATATAGTATTTGTAGTATGCGACTCTATCAGAAGTGAAAATGTAAGATATATTGTAGAAAGCTCTAACTACGTAGATAATATATATATTACTGCGGATAAATATAATATTGATGCAGATAATAATGATTATGCAATTTTACGAGCAGATATCGAAAATAAATATGGAGAAAAAATATATAATAAAGAATTAGCACTCTATAAGGATGGACATTATTATGACACATTTAATTCGGATAGAGGATATAAATTTTATACTCGAGAAGAAGGAATACATAGTTTTTATATAAAATGTGATGGTTTGAGAAGTTCGGCAATAGATATAAATGCAGAAAAACCTTATGATATGCAATTAGAAAAGACTAAAAGATTAATTGGAACATGGCTGTGTGCTGATATGGGAGTAGATTATGTATTGGATAGTTTAGAGTACTCATATATAGATGATGAGTACTATGTAGCAGGACTATCTACAGATTCGTATGACACAGTAGGAGGCTATAGTGAGGGTTTGTATACAATATTTGAGAATTATCCTGGAGAAGCCGGACTAATGTATGTGTTTGAAAATATAGGTGATTATATTGATGTAGAGTTGGTATTTTTCGATGAGTACGGGGAAGTAGAGTGGACGGGTAGAGTTGATTTGGTTTATACAAGCAATCGAAAAAGAAATTTTCATATTGAGAAAAGAGATATAGATATAGTAAAAAAAATAATGCAAAATAAAAAAGAGACAAAATTAAAAAATAAAGAAGCGATAATAAAAAGTTATAGAAAATTTAAAAATCTAAAGCACTAAATGTAAAAAAAATATTAAATTAGAGAAGTACCGGATATTGAATCCGGTATTTTTTTTTGGAAAATTACCATGGCATATGATCCTTTGGAAAACGGGAAAATAAAAATAAAAAAGCAATCTAAGTATGAAGATAGGTATTTGTTGTAAAAATAAAATATTATAATGGTAAGAATTATTGCCAGAGGAGGAAAAAATGAAAATAAAAAAGCAGGCATATACTTTATTAGAAACACTAATTGTAGTTGGGATTATAAGCATTTTGTCAATAGGTAGCATATCGGGCATACGTATTCGAGTAGAAAGAAATGCATTGCAAAAGATACGAAATGAATTGCCGGTATTTCTGGATAATTTGGCCTACAATGCAATGCAATACGGTGAAGCTGGTACAATAGACTTTGATTTTGAGAATTATGTAATAAGTTATAGAGAAAAAAAATATCACCTTCCAAAAACATATTCATATTTTCGGAAAAAAGGCAGTAGTGAAAAAATAAAAAAATTTCAAGTAGAATTAAAAAATAATGGTAATATTTCAGATATGTTTTTGATATTTGTAACTGATAAAAAAGAAAAAAAAGCATTATATAGATTAGGATTGTATAATACAAGTGTACTTAGATATTTGAAAATAAGAAGATTTAGACCGAAAAAAAAGGAAATTTTATTAAGTGATAGCAAATATTATGATATGAAAAAGTGGAAAGAGGAAATATAATATATGAAAATAAGACTTGAAAAACATTGAAAAATAATGTAGAATGAATAGAGTTGAAGAAAAACAGTTGATAGTTGAAGGAATTAGAAAAAATTGGAGGTGTGAGCTGCAATTATAAAAATTACAGCTTAAAATTTATGGAAAAAAAAATATGTAAAAGATGCAAAAAAGCAATACCAAAAGAAGATGAGTATTGTAAATTTTGTGGTGCAAATCAAACAGGAAAGCAAGGTTTTTGGTATTCTGAGTTTGGGATAATATTATTTGCAGTGATGTTAGGTCCTTTAAGTATAATAAGTCTAATAAATTTAATAAGATCAAATAGAATAAGTAAAAATAAAAAAATTATTATTGGAGCCTTTGTTGTAATTGTAACAATTTTATTTGTTTTAATTACATATTTTTCTATGAAAATCATTTTGAGCTATTATCAACAAGCTTTTAATATCCTTGAAATTTAGAAAGTAAATCTTTGGAGGTAATCATATGAATAAAACAAGCTTTGTTCTAATCACAAAAAGCAAAGATTTAGTAGAGTACATGAAAAAAAGGGTTAGAAATTATGATGAGCTTAAGATAGAGCCTGATGTAAAAAGTGCAATATCTTATATCAAAAAAAAAGATGTAGATATAGTAATATTAGAAGAGAAAGAGCAAGCAAAAGATACTTTGAAAGTCTTGCAAAAATTTAATAAAACAGATAAAAAAAACAATTTTTTTTTAGGAGTAATAGTCGACAACAAAGATGAAAGCTTAAATGATACTTATGACTGTAATTATATAGAGAGGTATGACCTAAATACAG
>CAZDNU010000055.1:0-4913 GCA_964506865.1 uncultured Fusobacteriales bacterium
AGATTAAAGAAAAATTTGATATGTTGAAAAAAAATAATGAAAAAGCCTTGATAATATATGTAACAGGTGGATATCCAAATTATTCGACTTCAAAAGAAGCTATAAAAACAATAGCGAAATCGGGAGCAGATATTATAGAGATAGGAATACCGTTTTCTGATCCTGTGGCAGATGGACCAACTATCCAAGAGGCATCTCAAGTAGCACTGGAAAATGGCTTTTCAATGAAAAAGGCTTTGAATTTAGTGAAAGAGCTACGAGAAGAGGGAGTAGATACCCCATTTGTATTTATGACTTACTACAATCCAGTATTTACTTATGGGTTAGAAAAATTTGCAAAAGATGCAAAAGAAGCAGGTGTAAATGGAGTAATAATACCTGATCTTCCACCGGAAGAATCTCCTGAATTGTATGTACATACAGAGAAAAATGATATTGATTTTATTTTCTTATTAGCTCCAACTATGACAGAAGAAAGACTGAAACTTGTAGCGGAAAAAGCAACAGGCTTTATATATTTTGTATCAGTAGCCGGAGTAACAGGAGCAAGAAATACAGTTAATACAAAATTGCCTGATCTAGTAAATAAAGTAAAATCCAAAACAGAAGTGCCTGTAGGTGTGGGATTTGGAGTATCTAGTAGGAAACAAGTAGAGAATATAAGTGAATTTGCAGATGCAGTAATTGTGGGAAGTGCTGTAATCAAAAATATCACAGAAAATATGAATGACATGGATAAAATGAAAGAAAAGTTGGCTGAATTTATAAAAGAACTAAAAATTTAGTTTGGTGACAGGCACCAAAATAGCAAAAAGTGGAAAATTTTGTGCAAACATAGTGGGAAAGTAGTAAAATATGTGGAAAACGGTGCCTGTCACCAAACTACTATATAATTGGAGGAAATAACGATGGATATATTTGATGAGATTTTTGAAGAAAATAAACGTATACGAGAGGAATTGAAACAAAAATTAAAAAAGCAGAGTAAGTTTAAAAAGATAGATGATATTTATTTTGATCCAGAAGAAGAATCAGATACGAAGGAACAGATGTATGATATACCAATAGATATACTAGAAGATGATGAGCACTAGAATAATAGGTGAGAGCTTATTAACTGCCAAGTTTAATTTATATTAAACGAAAGGAGTATGGAGTGAATATATTGATAACAAGCTTGGGAAGAAATTGGGAAATAATACCTGAATTATTAGGTTTTTTTAATCCTGAAGATATAGATATATATAGAAATCATAATCAGATAAAAGATATAATGGATAAAAAGGAAAAAAATAATATAGAAAAACTAGATGAAGTATGGATAATTACAACAAAAGACAATAATGAAGATATACCTAATAAAATTTTGGAATGGCGTGAAAAAAATAAAGTGAAAGTAAATTTTCGAATATGGATAACAGAAGATATAGAAGATTTGAATAATAATGAAAAATGCAAAAAATTCCGAGACACTGTTTTGCGAATAGTTTTACTAGGAAAAAGTAAAGCAAATGGAAAATTATACTTGTCTTTGGTTGGAGGAAGAAAAACAATGAGTGCTGATATCCAACATGCAGGATATATTTTTGGTTGTGAGAGATTAGTGCATATTGTTGATAAATTTTCTGAGCTAAGCAGAGAAGAAAAGGCATGGATAAGCAAAAATAAAATGGATATCTTTTCGAAACCTCTTCAAGGCAAATATAGCTCGATATTTACTCCAATATTACTCGAAAAATATGCAAAAAATACTATTGTGGCTAGAAAAAAAGATATCAATATAGATGAATATAATGTTCAAATTCCTAAGAAAAATGAGTATATATATGTTAAAACAGGTGAAAAATTAAATGATAAAATATCTTATTTTTTAGATGAAGCGTATAACTTGCGAACTAATTATGAAGAAATTCTAAAAAGTAATGAGCCTACAAATTTCAGAATCCTGTATACCCTACCAAATGAACAAATCAACAAGATGAAAAATATTATGATAGGTAAAAATAAAAATAATACGGAAAAAGAAATGAAAATACTAAAAAAACTCCCAAAAGCAGAGCTGCATTGTCATTTAGGTGGGGTTTTAGATACAGAAGAGATAATAGAAGTAGCAAAAAGCAATATAGAAGAAATTAATTATGCTTTGGAAAATAACATCGAATTAAAAAAATGGGTTGAAAAATTAAATAAAAAAATAGAAGAAAATAGTTATGAAAAAGTAAATAATTATTTGGAAGAATATTTTGGTACAAAGGATTACTATAAAAAATTACGAAATTTTATTCCGAATATAGCAGAACCTATTTTGGTATCTACATTTTTGCTTCAATTTAAGAATAAAAGTAAACTTTTGGAAAAATTAATATTTGGAAATTATGTAGATGAGGGTGAATATAAAAATATAGGGATAAATAAATATGAAAAATTAGGTGATTTACAGGGATCAGCATTACTACAAAATGAAAATTCAATTCGAAAAACGGTAGAGATATTACTAAAAAAAATGATAGAAGATAATGTAAAGTATTTAGAAATAAGGTGTTCGCCTGTAAATTATACTAGAGCCGGCTTAACAATGTATGAGGTTGTTCGATTTATACAAGAGGAAATAAAAAAATATGAGAATAAAATAACTGTTAAATTATTAATAATTGCTAGTCGACACGGGGATTTTAGCAAAATAGATCAGCATGTAGAATTATCTAAAGAATTAATGAATCTGAAAAATAACTTTTTAGTAGGATTTGATTTGGCAGGCGATGAAAGTAGCGCAAATCCATCAAGTTTACGAGAAAAATTTTTGAAAGTAATGGAAGATTGCTTACATATCACAATACATGCAGGAGAAACAGTGGACGTCAAAAGTATATGGGAAGCTGTATATTACTTAAATGCTGAAAGAATAGGACATGGCCTTACTTTAATTAATGATCCAAGATTAATGGAAAAAATATACAATCAAAAAATAGCCTTGGAAATGTGTCCTTCAAGTAATTATCAAATAGTTGGCTACAGTGATTATATGTTGGATATATTTTTAGAGAAAGAGTATCCTTTAAAAGACTATCTAAAGCATGGAATAAAAGTAACGATAAATACTGATAATCCGGGAATATCTAGAACTAACTTATCCAAAGAATATTATAAGGCTGCTAGCATGACAAAGGATGGAATTTCTATTTGGGATTTATTTCAAATAATAAAAAATGGATATAATGCAGGATTTGTAGAAAGAACTAAAAAAAGAGAGCTATTATTAGATGCGGAGTCAACAATTTATTCATTAATAGATCAAATATTTTTTGTCAAAAAAAACAAAAAAAAGTCAAAATAGATGTAGTAAAATATACCTGTATTTGAGCTCAATACAAATTATTAAAAAAAAACAGGAGGAAATATTGATGAAAAATTATATTTTGATTTTAATGGGTATGTTGTTATTACTAGGATGTGGATCGTCTAGCGGTGGCGGAGATAGTAGTGATACAGTGAATGAGTTAAACGTAGATAGGATAATAATACGAGATGAAATAGTTGAAATAAGTGTAGGCAATGGAGATCTATATATGGATTTACTTTTTTTAAATAAAGAGGGAGAGGAGATAAGTAATATAAGCTATGAAGTATATATAGAGGACAGACAGTACAGATATAGCGATATAAAAAATCTTGACTTAGGTGAATATGAATTATATATAGAAACAAATAATATTAGAAGTAACGTAGTAAAATTAGCAGTAATAGATAGATTTGAAAAATCGGAAACAAAAAAACTAATGGGGTTTTGGACTTGTCGTGACTTAGAAGTGAGCTATTTATTGGATAGAATGGATTTTAGCAAAAGATATCTAGTAACGGGCTTGTCTACAAATAACCTAATAACAATAGGGTTTTATAATTCACAAGAAAACTATTATAGTATTGCAGAATCTTTTGGAAATAGCGGAATGCTTATCTATCTATTTAAAAAATCTCCATCAAGTGTAGTAATAGCAGATGCAGTTTTGTTAGATGAATATGGAGAAATAATAGGAAATATGGAAGTATTACTTACATATGAAGCAAATAGAAATAAGAGTTTAAATTTGAAAAGGGACAATAAAGATGTTATACTTAAATTAACAAATAAAGATATACAATTAAGTGAAACAAAAATGAGAATAGTAAGACAAGTATATCAAAGAATAAAAAAATAAACTTGAAATTAGAATTTAGTGGGGGGCTTATCTTACCAAATCTTCGAAAGTAGTTAGTTTGATTTGGTAAGAGTTTGTTCACCTAGAGAGAGCATGGGGATAAATGCACTCGGTAATTTTTTTGAGTTACTGAGTGCTGTCGGATAATAATATAGGAGGTAAATCAATGCCAAATATGTATTTGCTGTTTTCGCATACACTTACAAAAGAGCAAATAAATGATGCGAAAAAAAATTATAACGTCAAGCAATTTATAAAATTACCAAATAATCTGCAAAAAATATGGAGTGATGTGAATCCTTTTCAAATTGAAAAAAAGTTATTACATGAAGTAGAAATATTTTTGAGTGAAAATGCTAAACCTGCTGACTATATCTTAATTCAAGGTGAGTGGGGTTTTACATATTCAATGGTAAATTTTTCTATGAGACAAGGTTATATACCAATATATTCTGCAACGAAAAGGGAATATAGTCAAAAGATAATTGATGATAAAATTGTGAATGAGCATATATTTCATCATGTAAGATTTAAAAAATATAAAGAATTTGTGGATTGAAGAAATGCTAGAAAAAGGTGGTGAAGTTTTGGAGATTGAAAATTATCTTAAATCAAATAAAATTTCAGTGAAAGCAAAGGAAAAATTGAGAAACATGTATAATAATGGTTGTTGGAATGAAAATGACTTAGAATACATAGAAAATGAAAATATGGAAA
>CAZDNU010000056.1:0-9846 GCA_964506865.1 uncultured Fusobacteriales bacterium
ACGTAAGCCTACATCTTTATAACGAGTTACATTGTTTTTTATAAGTTGATACAATTCATATGCTTCAGATAATTTTTCTTCTTCTTCGTATATTTTAGCAAGTTGATATTGCATCACAATCATTTTTTCTTCTTTTTTATCAAGTGTAAAAACTGCTTTTTCCATCCATTTTTTAGCATCCGCATACTCTTTTGTTCGCAGGTAATAACTGGCAAGCATATAATAGTAGTCCAATTTTTCTTCTTTTAACTGCGCTTCATCTATTTTCAATAATTCACCTATAGCATCTTGTAAATTACCTTCTTTATAATGCAATTGACCAAGGTTAAACCTTGCTTTCAAGTTATTCGGATCAATTTCTAAAACCTTTTTATATTGAAAACTTGCCTTTACGGTATCACGTTTCATTTCACGTAGTTCTGCCAAGTATAACCTTGCATCTATATTACCTCGTTCACTCCCAAGCACAAGGTTGAACTCTTTTATAGCTTTTTCTTTTTTCTCAGTTATCATATATATTCGTCCCAGCTGATAATGAACTCTGGGATTCTTGGGATCTAGCTTAAACCCCTCTACTGCTGTTTTTACTGCCTTATCATATATTCCCTGTGCTATATATATCTCTGCCATCAATGCATATGCATCTGATTTCTCTTTTAAAGTGGCATAACGCTTTACTGTTATCGTTATACATTCCTTTAATGCTGGCAAATAATCTCCTTGCTGATAATGTATCTTAGCAAGGTATTTCCTTGCCCGCAAATCAGAAGGTTTTACCATTGAATAACTTCTAAAACTATCCAAAGCTTTTTCCAAATCTCCATTTTCATACTGGGCTATCGCTTCAGAAAATATAGTTTCTCTGCTAAAGTAAATATATGTAGAAAATAGAAATACTATAAATAAAACCATAAAAATCATAATTAATAACATAGCTTTCCCCTTTAATCTATCAAATAGTATTTTTTATAATTTAATTATTTACTTTACTAACAGTAAGTCTGACTCAAAATAATCAGATACATCTATATATCCTCCCAGTTCTCTTATATTTTGATTATCTATTAATATCTTCACTTTGTTTACCCCTTCTATGGCACAAACCGAATTTACAACAGAATATATTATTACCTGCTCTTTTTCCGGCGAGTCCATATACCTCCCAAACTCTCGACTTAAATTCAAGTATACCTCATCTCCGCTTACATATACATTATGTAAAGTTGTTTCCAAGCTTATCAACGCATTAGAGTTTTGCTTTACATATCGAAATACCGCTTGTACCTTTTTATGCTTATTCATATCTTTTATAATATCCATATTTTCCTCTATTAAGTATTCTCCTGTTTCATTTGGTATATATATATTCAAACTCTCTTTTTCTATCTTTTGTGTTGCTTTATTATCTTTTTTTATCTTCAACCCTATATCATACTTTGTAACTTCATTTGGATCAGTTAGTACTATATACTTATAGTACAGCAAAAATGTAGCTATATTAAACATTATTATAATAGTTAATATTATTTTTCTTTTTTTCATATTTGGTCATCCTTTATTTTTCAAAATAGTTTTTTATTGACTTTGCTATTGCCTGTCCTATCCTTTTTTGATACCATGCATTTTTTAATTTTTTAGCTTCTGCTTTATTTGTTATGAAACCAGCTTCAATCAATATAGCCGGCACTTTGCTACCTCTTAATACTGTAAACCTAGCTCCTAATGTTTTTCTTTTTCTAAAACCTGTATAGGTACCTAAATTATTCAATGTTTCAGTTGCAAGCGGTATGCTTTTTTCCATATTTATGTGATATATAATATCGTTTACAATAAAATCAGTATAATCTGACTCTACTCCAAATTTCTCATCTACACTATTTTCAAATTCTGCTATTGATGCCGCATAACTACTCGTTCGCTTTGAATAATAATACACTTCTAATCCACTTGGCATAGAGCTTCTATTAGCATTCAAGTGTAAGCTTATAAATAAATCAGCGTTACTTGCCTCTGCTATCCTCGGTCTTTCTCCTAGCGGTATAAATTTATCTGTCTCTCTAGTTAAAATTACATTATACTCATTTTCCAATGCTTTTTTTATATATTTCGCTATCTTTAGTACTATATCTTTTTCATACATCCCATTTGCAACCGCTCCCGGATCTTTTCCGCCATGTCCCGGGTCTATTACTATTGTATGTCCTTTTTTTTCTTGTAATTTTATTACAAATCTACTTGGATTATCCAATTTTAAAGTTGAGAACTCAATGCCACTTTTCAAAGTAATAAAAAAATCCGTGTTTCCTTCATAATTATATTTCAATATATCTTTTGCATATTTTCCATCTACACTCAGCATCTCTTTTATTTTTGGAGAAGCTTCTGTATTTTTAAATTCTAAAAATATTATTGAGTTTTCATCATCAAAATCAATTTTGGTTTCAGGAACTTTTCCGTTTATGTCAAAAATTATTTGACCTACTCCAAAACGAATATCCGTAACTTCATTTTTTGAAAAAGAAAGAGTAAATATAAGAAAAAAAATAGATAAGCATATTATTTTACGCATAAACGTCACTCCTACTCTGTAAAAAAGCGACAATTTTCATTGTCGCTTTTTATATTTACTTTATATATAAGCCTTTTATATTTTGTTTTGCAAATTTAATCTTTGTACCTTTGTCTACCCTTAATTCTATTATCTCATCACTTACATGTGCTACTTCTCCAATAATGCCACCACTAGTAATAACTTTATCGCCTTCTTTTATAGCGTTTAACATTTTTTGTCTCTCTTGCTGTATTTTTTTTTGTTTTCTTCCTGAAAAAAACATCATCGCTATAAACACCACTGCCATTATAAGTAAAGGAAATGTCCCACCCATACCAGACGGTATATTCTCCGCTTGACTTGCCTCTGTTCCTTTTGGTACTGCTGTTTCGCCTGATCTCATTCCACCTTCTACTGCTCCAAATACAAAATTACTAAAATTCATTTTATCCTCCTAAGTAAATTATTCTTTTTTATCTCCATAATACCGTCATCATATCATTTTTATCAGTATATCATATTTATTAGGTTTTTTCAAATTATTTTTAAGTTTTTTCAATTCCATTTTTGCTATTTTTTTGCTATAATTAATTATAAGATCTTTGTTATCTAATTGCATTTTTCAACTTTTACTTTATTTTTCTTACAAATGCCTGTAAAATAAAAAATTTAGGAGGTTCCAAATTGAAAAACTATTTAAAGAAGTATTTTGAGTTTGAAAAACACAATGCCACTTATACAAAAGAAATCTTAGGTGGTATTACTACATTTCTGACAATGGCATACATCATATTTGTAAATCCAGATACTATCGCCAATAATGAAGTACAAAAAATAGCAAATGAAGTTGGTATCAATAATTTTGAAGCCTTTAAAAACGCTCTTATAACAACTACTTGTCTTGCTTCATTTTTTGGTACTTTTATTGTAGCTGTATGGGCTAAGGTTCCTTTTGCTATGGCCCCTGGTATGGGCTTAAATGCCTTGTTTGGCTATACTCTCTTGTTTCGAGATAAAGTGAATTATTCCACGGCATTAGCCGTTGTATTTTTGTCTGGTGTATTTTTTCTTCTACTTACTTTTTTAGGAATACGAGAAAAAATCATTAATTCTATACCTATACCTCTTAGGCTGGCTGTAGCATCAGGTATTGGGCTGTTTATAACTATGATCGGTCTAAAAAATATGGGTTTTATTAAATCGCATTCCCCTACCTTAGTCAAACTTGGTGATATAAATACTAGTGTAATCTTAGGAATCATAGGCGTTATCGTTATTGTGGCTTTAATACATTATAAAGTAAAAGGAGCTATTTTAATTGGAATTTTGAGCACCTATATACTTGGAGTCATCTTCAACAACCAAGCACTTCCCGAGTCTTTGATTGCTACCCCCTACTCTATCAAACCCATATTGTTTAAAATAGATATAATGAGCGCGCTTAGCTTGAGTATGCTTGGAGCTATATTTTCTTTTATGTTTGTCGATCTTTTTGACTCTATTGGTACTATTATGGCTTGTTCTTATGAAGCTGGTCTAGTTGAAAAAGATGGTACTATAAAAAACATTGACAAAACTTTGGAAGCAGATGCTGTAGCTACAGTGGCAGGATCCCTACTTGGTACAAGTACTACTACTACTTATGTAGAATCTGCATCTGGAATAGCCGAAGGTGCTAGAACAGGTTTTGCATCTATTATTACTTCATTGTTGTTTTTAGTTGCTTTAGCATTTTCTCCTGTCATAAAAGTTATTCCTTCATATGCTACTGCACCTGCTTTAGTTATTGTTGGACTTTATATGTTTAAAAACATAAAAAAAGTAAATTTCGATGATTTCACAGAAAGTTTTCCAGCGTTTATTACTGCAATCCTTATGCCTTTGACTTTTTCGATAAGCACGGGACTTTCATTTGGTTTCTTATCATATATTATACTAAATTTACTTACTGGAAAATTCAAAAAAGTATCTTTGATTATGTGGATAATAGGAGTCTTATGCATAATAAATATAATGACATCCGTACACTAAGTTTTGCTAATCTGAGCTTTTTGATCATTTGAGTGTTCGTTACTTTCATTTATCACCAAAAAGGCAATCAGAAGATAAGACTTCCGATTGCCTTTTTTTATTTTTTAAACTTTTCTTTAAAATTATTTATCTTATCTACAAACATTTTCATCATAGATGTGTTTTTTTCTTGTAAGCTTTCATTGAACTGTCGCAAAAGTTCTTTTTGTTTGGTATTTAAATCAGTTGGTACCTCTATCAATATCTTCACCAACTCATCACCCTTACCATACCCTCTAGCATATGGTATACCTTTATCTTTTAATCTAAATACTTTTCCATTTTGAGTCCCTGCTGGTACTTTTATTTTGGTCTCTCCTCCAAGAGTTGGAACCTTTACTTCTCCACCTAGAGCTGCCGTTGCGTAGCTTATCGGTACTTCACATATTATATTATTTTCAATTCTTTCAAATATCTCATGCGGCTTTACAAATATAAATATGTATAGATCTCCGTAAGGTCCACCATTTTCTCCAGCTTCTCCATAACCAGGTACTCGCACTCGTTGATCAGTATCTACTCCTGCAGGTATTTTTACTTTTTTCTTTACTTTTTCCTTTTTCAATCCCAATCCATTACAATCAGGACATTTTTCTTCCGGTACCTTCCCTTTTCCATTACAATACGGACAAGTACTTACGTTTACAAATTGCCCGAAAAGACTTCTCGAAACCTCTTTTATCTCTCCATTACCATTACAGTGGTTACATGTTTTTAAATTAGATCCTTTTTTCGCTCCACTTCCATCACAAGTACTACATGTTGCTGTTCTTTTATACTCTATCTCTCGTTCCACTCCTGCTGCAGCCTCTTCTAGACTTAATTCCAAATTGTATCTTAGATCCGATCCACGCATGGCTCTTGATCTCGCACTTCCCCGCGAAGAACCAAATCCACTATCTCTAAAGAAGCTTCCAAATATATCCCCTATATCCGAAAAGTCAAAGTTTCCAAAATCAAAACCTCCTGCTCCACCTGCTCCACCTTCAAATGCAGCACTTCCAAATCTATCATATTTACTTCTCTTTTCCGGATCAGACAATACAGCATATGCCTCTGATATCTGTTTAAATTTATGTTCTGCATCTTTATTATCTGGATTTCTGTCAGGATGATATTTCATTGCAAGTTTTCGATAAGCTTTTTTGATCTCATCTGCATTTGCTCCTTTATCTACACCCAACACTCCATAATAATCTTTATTTTCTGCCATCTCAATACCTCCAAAATCAAAAAAAGTTTTTTAGTTTTTCAAAACTTTTTATTATATTTCTTTTATAATTTTTTCTAGATTATATCATAATTAATTTTTATTCACAAGTTTAAATGAATTTATATTTAAGGGCGACCTGCTAAGCCGCCCTCTAAATGTTCTATTAATCAACTACTTCTGCATCTACTATATCATCATCATCATCTTTTTTTTCTTTTTTTTCGCCTTCTGTTCCTTGCTCTCCTTGTGCATTTTGAGCAGCTTGTGCTTCTTGTGAATTTTTATATACTTCTTCTGCTAGTTTATGTGCCACTTCTTGTACTGCTTCCATAGCTTTTTTGATCTCTTCTACATTCTCACTATCTTTTACTTTTTTCAAGTCTTCTATAGCTTTTTCTATTTTTTCTTTTTCTTCTGCTCCTATTTTGTCTCCATGCTCTTTCATTGTTTTTTCAGTGCCAAATATAACTTGGTCAGCTTGGTTTCTTGTTTCAATTAGTTCTTTTAACTTTTTATCTTCTTCTTCATGTGCTTCTGCATCTTTTTTCATTTTTTCTATCTCTTCTTCTGTCAAGTTTGTACTTCCAGAAATAACTATTTTATTTTCTTTGCCGGTTCCTAGATCTTTGGCATGCACATTTACTATTCCATTTGCATCTATATCAAAAGTAACTTCTATTTGAGGTACCCCTCTTGGAGCTGAAGGTATTCCTGTAAGGTCAAATTTACCTAATGACATATTTCCACTTGCCATTGATCGTTCTCCTTGCAATACATGTATGCTTACTGCCGGCTGATTATCTTCTGCTGTTGAGAATACTTGTGATTTCTTCACAGGTATTGTTGTGTTTTTTTCTATTATCTTTGTAAATACTCCACCTAAAGTTTCTATACCTAATGACAACGGAGTTACATCAAGAAGCAATACATCTTTTACGTCTCCCATTAATACTCCACCTTGTATAGCTGCTCCTGCGGCTACTACTTCATCAGGATTTATTCCTTTGTTTGGATCTTTACTGAAGAATGATTTTACCCAATCTTGCACTGCAGGTATTCTTGTAGATCCTCCCACAAGAAGTATCTCATCGATGTCGCTTGGACTTAATTTTGCATCTTCTAATGCTGTTTTCGTAGGCCCTTGTGTAGCTTCTACCAACTCTTTTGTTAACTCATTAAATGCTGTTCTAGTTAGTTTTTTCTGTAAATGCTTTGGTCCAGTAGCATCCATTGTTATAAATGGAAGATCTATTGAAGTCTCCATCATAGTAGATAATTCTTTTTTAGCTTTTTCAGCTGAATCTTTCAATCTTTGGTAAGCCATTTTGTCTTGTGATAAGTCAATTCCTGTTTCATTTTTGAAATCTTTTACAAGCCATTCGATGATTTTAGCATCAAAGTTATCTCCACCAAGATGATTGTTTCCACTTGTAGCTATTACCTCTACTACGCCATCTCCTATTTCTAATATTGATACATCAAATGTCCCTCCACCAAGGTCAAATACCAATACTTTTTCATCTTGTCCTTTTTTCTCTAGACCATAAGCTAGAGCGGCTGCTGTTGGTTCATTTATAATTCTTTTTACGTCAAATCCAGCTATTTTCCCAGCATCTTTTGTTGCTTGTCTTTGTGAATCCGTAAAATATGCTGGTACTGTTATTACTGCTTCCGTTACTTTTTCTCCTAGATATGATTCTGCATCTGTTTTCAATTTTTTCAATGTCATAGCTGATATCTCTTGCGGTGTATAGTCTTTGCCAAATATAGTTCTTTTATAGTCTTCTCCCATATGAGTTTTGATCGAGTATACTGTATTTTCAGGGTTTGTTATTGATTGTCGTTTTGCTATTTCCCCTACTATTATCTCTCCATTATCTTTTATACTTACTACTGAAGGTGTTGTTCTTGCTCCTTCTGCATTTGATATTACTGTCGATTTTCCATTTTCCATTACTGCCACACATGAATTGGTAGTCCCTAAATCAATTCCTATTATTTTTCCCATTTTCTATCCCTCCTATATTTTTAAAACTTTTTGTTTACTATAATTTATTTTTTACAGACTTTTACCATAGATGGTCTAATTACTTTTCCTTTTAACTTATAACCTTTTTGAAATTCTTGTATTACTGTGTTTTCTTCATGATCTTCACTAGGAGCTGTCATCATAGCTTGATGTTCATAAGGATTAAATTCTACACCTTCAGCTTCGATTGCCTCCACTCCCTCTTCTGTCATTATTTTATGAAACTGACTCAATGTCATTTCGACACCTCTAAACAGCCCATCAAAATCTTTGCTTGATTTTACAGATTCTACTGCTCTTTCTAAATTATCTACTGCTTCCAATGTTTTTACTAATAGTTTCTCTGATGCATATTTTATAAAGTCTTCTTTCTCTTTTTCTTTTCTTTTTCTAAAATTTTCAAATTCTGCTACTTTTCTTATATAGGCATCTTTCCACTTAGTGGCTTCATCTGATTCTTTTCCTTCTTCTTTTTTCTTATTTTTCTTACCCTCTTTTTTATCAGATTTATTTATCTTTTTATCTTGAGCTTTCTCTTCTTTATAGTCTTCTTTCTTGTGCTCATCGATATATTCTTGAGCTTCTTGCATAGCTTCTTTCAATTCTTCTTGTTTTATTTTTTCTTTTTCGTGTGCCATATTTTATTTCCCTCCATCATTAATTATTTCTATTACGAGTCATCAGGTTTTTCTATTTTTAGTATAGCTTTATTCACTTCTCCTGTTATATAGTCTACTAAACCTATTGTTTTAGAATATTCCATCCTTTTGGGCCCGATAACTCCAATTATACCTTTTGATTTTCCTATATTATAAGTAGAAAAAATAAAGCTAAAGTTTTCGAGTCCTTCTATATTCAAATCTTCTCCTAACACTACATTTACTTTCCCAGAGTCAAAATTATTGTTTTTTACAAATTCTTCAAAGGCATTTTTTAGTTCTGTTTTTTTATCAAATACCTTTAATACACTCGATACTTTTTCTCTTTGCTCTTCCATTTGCTCTAGTATACTTGGAGCTCCTGCAATAAAAAGGTCGCCTTCTACATCTTTGAAACATTCCTCTGCTATCTCATCTACTATTTTTTCTCTTTTTTCTATACAATCTTCTCGCAATTTATTTACTATATCTTTTCCTTTATATTGATTTATCTTATTATTCAGCTTTGTAGAAAGATGCTTTGTCTCTTCCTCTGTAATAACGTGATCTAAATGTATTTTCTTAGTCCTTACCGTTCCATTTTCTGATATCAATACTGCAAGTATCAAATAATTGCTTACATGAACTAATTCTATTTTTTTTAATTTTTCTGTCTTGATATCAGGTTCTACTACTATACCAGCATAGGTACTTAGTTTTGATAAAAGCTCAGATGTTCTTTCAAGTACTTCTTCTAATTCACCCAATTTTTTACCATATGCTAAATTTATATTATGCATCTCTTCCAAAGACAATCGCCTTATTTTTAGTAACGTTTCAATATAATACTGATACCCTTTCTTAGTTGGTATCCTTCCAGAAGATGAATGTGTCTTAGCTATGTATTCCGTATCTTCTAAGTCAGCCATCACATTTCTTATGGTTGCAGAAGAAAAATCTAATGCATATTTTTTTACTATTGTTCTCGACCCCACGCTATCCCCTGTAGCCAAATAATAATCAATTATAGCACCCAAAACGGCTTCTTCTCTCTCTGTCATCATAAGCACCTCTTCTCTTGTTAGCACTCACTAAACCCGAGTGCTAATTCACACTATAAATATAACTTAATTTTAGAACTTTGTCAAGATTTTTTTTGTTTTTTTTATACTTTATCCCAAAACTTGTATGATATATTTATTTATACTTGAAATTAATTTAGTATAGTTACACTGGGTGTGCACACAGGTGCGCACCTACCGTTAAACTTAGAATTCAGTAAGACTCTTGTCTTAGCAAGTCTTTGAAAATAGTGAGTTAGATTTGCTTAGAGTTTGTTCACCTA
>CAZDNU010000057.1:0-5116 GCA_964506865.1 uncultured Fusobacteriales bacterium
TGTTAGCAAGACATGCTGATAGATAATCAAATGAGAGAAGAAATAAGCTATGATGAACTGTTAAAAAAAATTCCCAATAAATATGAGTTGACAATAGTAGCTGGAAAAAGAGCTCGAGATATAGGTCAAGGACAAGAAGCACTTGTGCGAACTGATAAAAAAGCTACTATTATAAAAAAAGCCTTGTTAGAGATATTACAAGACAAAATAGAGGTAAGTGAAGCGGAAGATGAAGAAGGTATCTAAAAATATATTATTAGGTGTAAGTGGAGGAATAGCGGCATATAAAGCAGTAAATATATTGTCATTACTAAAGAAAAAATCGTATAATGTAGACGTAATTATGACAAAGAATGCTACAGAATTTATTAATCCACTTACTTTCGAAACACTCTCTAAAAAAGCAGTAACAGTAGATATGTTTGCAAAAAAAGCACACATAGAGGTAGAGCATATATCACTTGCTGAAAAAGCAGATATAGTGCTGATCGCACCTGCAACTTATAATATTATTGGGAAAGTAGCAGCGGGAATTGCAGATGATATGCTTACAACTGTTATATCGGCAACAAAAGCACCTGTTGTTTTTGCACTTGCTATGAATAATAATATGTATGAAAATCCTATATTAAAAGAAAATATAAAAAAATTAAAAAAATATGGATATCATTTTATCGATGCAGATGAGGGTCTTTTAGCTTGCGCGACAAAGGGAAAAGGACGCTTGAAAAAAGAAGACGAAATAGTGGAAAAGCTTGAAAATATTATACAAAACAAGACTTCTTTGAGATTGCAAGGAAAAAAGGTATTAATAGATTTAGGACGAACAGAAGAAGCTATAGATCCGGTTAGGTATATATCAAATGGATCGACTGGTAAGATGGGATATGCACTGGCGCAAGCTGCCCAAAATATGGGAGCAAAAGTGACTGTGATAGCCGGAAAAACCTCGGCCGAGAAAGTAAAGAATATAGAGATCGTAGAGGCGTTTACGGCCTTGGAAATGTATGAGCAGGTCAAAAAAAGATTCTTGGATGCAGATATTGCCATTATGACAGCGGCAGTATCGGATTATAGAGTAAAAAATTATAGTCAGCAAAAGATAAAAAAAAGTGATGATGTACTGAAATTAGAACTAATTCGGAATCCAGATATACTCTATGAGATGGGACAAATAAAACAAAAGCAAATACTGGTAGGGTTTGCTGCTGAAAGTGAAAATTTGGAAGAAAATGCAATAAAAAAACTTAAAAATAAAAATTTGGATATGATAGTAGCTAATAATGTTTCTAATATGGGAAGAAATACAAATGAAATCGTAATAATAGATAAAAATAAAAATCGATATAAATATAAAGAGATGTCAAAAAAAGACGTAGCTTATAGTATATTAGAAAAATTAATAGAAATTTTTATTAATGAAGAATAAAGAGAAACTAAAGAAGGTGATTGAGGATGTATCGTGCAATATATAAATCAAAGATACATAGAGCAACAGTAACGGATGCAAATTTAAATTATGTGGGAAGCATAACAATAGACAAAGACTTGATGGAAGCTGCAGACATATTGGAAAATGAAAGAGTACAAGTCGTGAACAATAACAATGGTTCGAGACTCGAAACTTATGTAATACCAGGAAAAAGAGGGTCGGGCACAGTTTGTCTAAATGGGGCTGCTGCGAGACATGCTCATCCTGGGGATATTGTGATAATTATTTCATATGGATATTACGACAATGAAGAAGCTAAAAACTTAAAACCAAAGGCTGTAATGGTGGACAAAAAAAATAAGATAGAAGAAGTAAAAATAGGTTGAGTTTATATATCTAAGCTGACTAGATAAAAGTAAAATGCGTTGAAAATATAAGAAGATTTTAATATTGCTAGAATTCTTATTTTTTCTGAGGATAGCTTTTTAGTCAGCTTTATTTTATTTTGGACTTTTTAATATAAAAAATACTATATTTTTATTTTGTCAAACCATAAGAAGCGAAAATTTATAGATTCATAAACTTTTATTTTATAGGAGATGCCTATGAGGAAATTATTTGTATTATTTATATTTATATGTGGAATACTCGCAGGATGTAACAAAATCAAGAAATATGAACAAGAAGAGTTTCTGTTTGGAACCTTGATAAATATAAAAGTATATTCATCCAATAAAAAAAAGGCAATGCAAGCTATAGAAGCTGCCTTTTTAGAGATGCGAAGAGTAGATAAAAATTTAAATTCACATGGAGAAAAAAGTGAGATAAATCAAATAAATAAAAAAAGTGGCTTGTCTGTAAAAATAAGCCCAGAATTTCAAAGCTTATTAGAAGTAAATCAAAAAGCACATAAACTAAGTAAGAGAAAATATGACATAAGCATAAAACCCCTTGTTGAGCTATGGGGCTTTGGGGAAAAACCACAAAGAATACCAAGTCAAGCTGAGATAGACGCTATTTTGCAGAAAGTAGGGCAAGATAAAATAGAAATAAGAGAAAATAGAATAAAACTGGAAGAAGGGCAAGCAATAGATACAGGAGCTTTTTTAAAGGGGTATGCAGTAGAAAGGGCTAAACAGAAGTTAATAGAGCATGATATAAAAAGTGGAATAATATCGTCAATAAGTAGCATCAGTGCATTAGATACCAAGCCAAACAACAAAAGCTGGAGAATTGCATTGCAAAACCCGCTTGATAAAAGTGATATTATAGGAATATTAGAGATAAAAAATAAATCAGTAGGAGTATCAGGAGATTATCAAAATTATATAGAGATAGATGGCAAGCGTTATCATCACATACTAGATGCTACTACGGGATATCCGGTGGAAGATATAAAAATGTTAGTAATAATAGCAGACAATGCGTTAACTGCTGATTTATACTCGACAGCGCTATTTACTATAGGAGCGAAAGAGGCTATAGAAAAAGTTGATAAGATACCAGGAATAGAAGGAATAGCAGTAGATGATGACTTTGTGATATGGACAAGTTTAGGAGCTGAAAAATATTTTAAGGAAGTTGATGTATATGAATAAAATTTACTTGGTAGATTTTGATGGAACTATAAGCAAAACAGATACAATCGTATATCTTGCAAAAAAATTTTATCCACACAAAGAGAAAATATGGTGGGATAAACTTAAATCAGGAGAGTATAGTATAAAAAATTGGATTGAAATGTTTGCAAAAGAATTTGATATAGATGAAAAAGAATATTTAAGTACTTTAGATGAAATTGAAATTGATGAAACTTTTTCTGAATTTATAAAAAATAAAACTGTATGTGTTGTAAGTGGAGGATTTGACTATAATATAAATTATATTTTACAAAAGCATAATATAGAAGGAATGAAAATATATGCAAATGAGTTTAAGTATATAGATGAGAAAAAAATTAAAATTAATATGAAATACTATGATAAAAGATATAACTATTCTGCAGTATCGAAGGAAGTTATAGTAAAATACTATAAGGAAAAGTATGATAAAGTAGTCTTTATAGGCGATGGATTGACAGATATAGGGGCCTCAATGCTAGCAGATAAAGTATATGCAAAGGCAGACACTTATCTAGAAAAAAAATTAAAAGAAAGCGATATACATTTTCAAACATTTAAAAATTTCAGAGAAATAGAAATTTTAGAAGGAAAAAAAGATTTTGTTTAGTATAAGATATATAAGAAAGAATTGAAAGGGGATGAAAAAATGAAGATAAGAAGTATTTACAAAATTTTATTATTTATGCTTTTATGTAAAGTAGCAGTAGCTAGTGGATTGGAAGCTCCAAAAATCAAAACAAAAGAGTATTATAAAAAAACTGTTATCTTAATTGAGTGGGAAGCAGTAAAAGAAGCAAAAGGATATAATATTTATAAAAAAGCTGATGATGGTAACTATAAACATTATGATATTACTAAAAACACTAGTTTTCTAGATAAAGAGATAGAAGCAAACCATAAGTATGCTTATTTTATAACAGCATATGATGATAAGGGAAATGAGAGTCAAAAATCTGAAGCGATGGAGATACTTACAAAATTTACTCCACGTGAAACAATGGATATTTATCCTCAAAAATTTAAATTAGGAGAGAAGATTGTAGTTTATTTTTCACACAAGAAAAGTAAAGAGATCAAAAAGTATAGAATGTTGATGCAAAAAAAATCAAAAGATATATCTAAATATCCTGAAAAAATCTTTATAAGATATGGATATAATAACTGGGCAGAAGAGTATTTTGAAAAAGGTGGAACTGAAGCTGAGATGTCTTATGACGAAGCAACAGGGTATTGGAAATATGAGATGGTTGTACCTACTTATGTACGTGAATTGGATTTTGCATTTAGAGATGAATTAAATAACTGGGATACCAACAATAATAAAGACTATAAGTTGAGAGCCATAGAGGGCAACAGTGGGATATATTTTCTAAAATAAGTATTTAAGATGTTTTTCAGTAATTTTTACTGAAAAACATTTTTTTTTTGCAAAAGACACACAAAAAACAAATTTCTATAGTATAATATATCAAAATCGAAGAATTAGGAGGAAAGATATGAAGAGAGTAAAAAAAATAATGTTTATTTATGTAGCTATGAGCTTCAATTTATTAGCCGAAGACTTAAGTATAGAAAAAGCTATACAACTAGGCCTGAAAAATAATAAAGAAATAATATTAAAAAAATATGAAATTGAAAATGAAGAACTGACTTATAAAAATACTAAGTTAAATAATACACCTGATATAAAATGGAATGGTAGATATTCTAAATCAAGTGGGGATAATATTTCGAATTCGATATCAGTATCGAAAATACTTTATGATGGTGGAAAACTTAAAAATAGTCGTGAAAAAGGACACTTGGAGCTAGAGAAAGAAAAACTATATGAAAAACTACTGAAAGAAAATATGATTTTCAAAATCAAAGAAACATACCTAAATGCGGTGAACCAATATAATCAAATAAAATTATATGAAAATTCTATAAAAGAATTGCAAAGAGAGTATAAAAAAAATAAAATAATGTATGATAAAAAGACAATATCTAAGGTAGAACTATTAGAATTACAAAATCAAATTTTAGAAAAAGAAAGCAAGCTTATAAATATAGAAAATAATTA
>CAZDNU010000058.1:0-4725 GCA_964506865.1 uncultured Fusobacteriales bacterium
TCTATAGTTCCTCCTGTATACCCTAGACCGGCACCTGATAATTTCAATGTATACAAATCTAAGGCTGCTAATATAGGAAGCAGTATCAACGTTATCTTATCACCTACACCACCAGTGCTATGTTTGTCCAATATAAATTTATTTTTAGAGCTTTCGCTTTTTATCTTATCCCCTGATTCAGACATTACTTTTGTAAAGTGAAATACTTCATCATCAGACATATCGTTGAAGTAAACTGCCATCAAAAAGGCTGACATCTGATAATCAGGTATTTCTCCTTTTTGGTATCCCTTTAAAAAAAACTCTATTTCTGCTTTTGTTAGTGAAATTTCATCTCGTTTTTTTGCTATAATATCTACCGCTCTCATAATTTATTCACCTCATATACTAATTGAATTAGCAAACCCAAAAGTTAAGTATTTTGAACTTACTTTTGGGTTTTAATATAATTATTTTTTTCTCAATATCTATTTTCCGTCAAAATATGTCTTGGGATTTTCTCTCCATGCTCTTAGTACACTTAGGTCAGCATCATTTATGTATTTCATATCCAAGGCTACATCTATCAACGCATTATAATCACTTAATGTTTTGTAATCTACTTTTTTCTCTTTAAACTTATCATCTGCAGCATCAAAATTATAAGTAAATATAGCAATCAATCCTAAAACTTGTGCTCCTGCATCTTTTAATGCATCTACTACTTTCAATGAACTTCCTCCAGTAGATATCAAATCTTCGATTACTACTACTTTTGCTCCTGGCTTCATTGTGCCTTCGATTTTATTTCCCTTGCCGTGTGCTTTTGCTGTGGATCTTACATACACCATAGGTTTTTCCATTTTTTGTGATACCCATGCAGCATGTGGTATCCCTGCAGTAGCTGTCCCTACTATGATCTCTACATCCGGATAATTTTCTTCTATCATTTTTTTCAATCCATTTGCTATTAAATCTCTTATCTTCGGATATGACATAGTAAGTCTATTATCACAGTATATAGGTGATTTTATCCCTGATGCCCATGTAAAAGGATCTGTTGGAGATAACGCAACTGCTTTTATCTCTAATAATTTTTTTGCTACTTCTGTTTTAAAATCCATACCGAATCCTCCTAATTTTTTTAGGTATTATATCATATATATTCTAAATTTCAAATTATATTTTAAATTATCTTTCACTTTTGTACTGATTCGCATCTTTTCTATGTCTGCCTCTACCTTGATATTTTCAAAATTACTATCCAATATTTCCACTTTAAATATTTGAGCGCCCACAATACTTAATTTTTCTCCTATTTTTAAGTTGGAAATATGATTTGTCATTTTGTTATTCTCTATTAAACATTTTGCTTTGCTATATTTAAACTCAAAATATATACTCTTGCTCATATCAAATGTTTCTATTTCAAAATCAATGTAATTTTTTTTATTAACATTATAAGACAAGTTTGCATGTTTGCTCTTATTTATTATTTTGTCTTCATTTACTAATTCTCGTTTATCTTTTTTCAATATTAAATTTGTCTTGAAATCATATAAAATCAATTCCTTGTTTTTTAAAACTTGAGGGCATATTTCTTTTTTTAAAAAAATTATTTCATAAAAGCTATTTTGAATAGCTATATATTCCTCATTCTCTGATTTCAAATATTTTGTTCCAGACATTTTTTCTTCTGTATCGTAGTCAAAGCTCATTATCTTTACTTCATATGCATCAAACAATAAGTCCACGTTTTCTAAGTCATTTATTGTTGCTTCCACTCTATTTTTTAGGATATTTCTTACTTTATAATATTTCAATTTCATATTTTCATTTACAAACTCATGAGATATTTTTATATTTGCTTCTTTTGGGAATATATCCAAATTAAACGCCAGTACATAAAATTTCCCATTATATTTTTTTATAAAAGTTAAAATATTTTTGTCTGCTTGGATCAAGTCAAAATATATTCTACCTTTTTTCAGTATTTCATCTGTATTTAAAATAGGATACTTTTTATCAAGTTTTTTTAGTATAGTATTTAAATGCACGTCGCCCAAACTCATCGCAAGTATACCACTCAATTCTAAAAAATCTTTTGGATATTTTCTTATAAAACTTGAGCTTAATCCATACATAAAATTTCTGCAATTTCTTGGTTTTATAGCTTTTTCTATTCGTAACCACTCTTTTATATCTTCACTGTTTATATTTCGCAAAAATACATGATCTATTAGATCGCTAAACGCTTTATTATAGCTAATGCTATTACTTGCATAATATATTGGCCCATAATATTTTGTTGTATTAAGCTTATCATCCTCTAATTGCTTATTCTCTATTGTATAAAATTTTGAAATACTTTCCAGTGCTTCTATATAATTTCCTTCATAAAATTTATAGTATTGACCACCTATAACCAATTCTTGCCTATGCTCTAGCTCTATATCATAGTTCATTGTATAAGTTATCACTTTGTTTTCAATAGAAGCTATAGCACTTATATTTTGATTATAATACCAAGTACTCATTGAATCTTCTTTCCCTTTTACCACAAATATTCCCGGCTCTTCTTTTGGTGCTAACCTTTGAATTACTTTATCTGATATTTTGTGCCTAAATTCAGCTCTTCCCGGGCTTATTATCTCTACTTGTTCTTTCACCTTTAGCTCCCCAGTAAATATCTTAAATTGGCTTAATTTTCCAGCAAATCTCGGTGATAATATATAATATCTTTCTAGAGTAGTACCTTTTATATAACGAAATATCTCCTTTAAATTAAACTTTGTGTCCATACTTATATATTCTGTTGCCAGATATTTTCCATTAGGATCAAATTCTATTTTATCTATCTTAAACTTTGAATTATTATATATTTTTTCATCATATATAAACTGAAAGCTATTACTAGTTTCGTTTTCAAAAAATATTGCATCCACTTCCAAATCTTTTATAAAAGTTATTACTGCTTTTTCTTTTTCATATACAATAACATGATTTTCCAGCCGATAAAGATTCTCCATAAACGTTTTTCCTCCAATTAAAATTCAAATTTCTCAATTATTTCATTTAAGCTTTCTATCTTTTGCTCTAATTTTTCTGCTACTTCGCTTATATATTCTATGGCTTTGTTTTGTTCTTCGATTGAGACATTTACTCCATTTATTTCTTCCAAATTTTCACCATTTTCTTCTATCAATACTTGTATACTTTCTGCTATCTCTTTAAATATAATAATCTCTTCTTCTGATTTTTCTGATATACTCTTAATATTATATTTTGTCTCTTGTGAAGCAAGTACTACATCATTTAGTTGATTTATCATACCATTTAATTTTTCTCGCACTGTCTCGCCTATTAATTTTGATGAGTCAGATTTTGCAGTTATTTTATTTGTTTTATTTACAATTACAGTCATAAACTTTGCAATTTTTTGTGCTATGTCGTTAGTTTCTGCAGACAATTTTCTTATCTCTTGTGATACCACAGAAAATCCTTTTCCAGCTTCTCCTGCACGTGCTGCCTCAATTGCCGCATTTAAAGCCAACATATCTGTTTGTTCTGCTATTATGTCTATTTTTTCCAAAAATCCTGTAATTGTACTTATCTCTTCTCCCAATCCATTTATAAGTTCTATCGTTTCATCACTATTTAATGCTACTTTTTCCAATTCGGTCTTGAGCGAATCCGAAACTTTTTTACTTTCTATTGATATATGCTCCATTTTTTCTGTTTGTACTGTTGAGTCTTTTGTGCTTTTCGTTATTGCTGCTATCTTTTTATCAAGCTCTTTTAATTTTTTTGAAAAATCTTCTAATTTTTCCAAGTTTACTTCTGAATGTTCTTTTATTGTTAATGCATTTAAAGATATTGATTCTGTTACAGCTCTACTTTCTGACGCACTACTTGCAAGCAGTGTGGATTCATCTCGTACATCATTCGCCACAGTCTGTGATTGATATATAAGCTCTTTTACTCCTGATATCATCATATTAAAACTATCTGATAATTCTTTTATCTCGTCATTTGATTCTACTTCAGCTACTACTTTCAAATTTCCACTTTCCGCTTTTTTCATTAATTTTTGAAGCATACCAATAGGACTTGTTATCATGTTCATTACAACTAATATTATCGCACCTATTACTACTCCTACTGCTAATATAAATACCAATACATATCTAGACTTTTCATTTGCATCACTTTGAGTTTTTTGACTAACAGTATCCGAATTTCTAATTGATTCCTCTACCTTTACAGTAGCATATTCTTTTATTGCTTCTACTTCATCATATATATTTCTTACTTCTTTATCTATTTTTTCTTTTTCAGAATATACTGTGCTCCATTTTTTGTTCAACTCTTCTTGAAAATTTGCAATTTTATTAAATAATTCTATATTTCCTTCCACTATTTTTTTCAATTTATTGTAATTTTCTATGTTATATGAATTATTGCCTATTTTTTTCTGATTTTCTATTTCATCCAGAAAACCTTCTTCTACATTTTTCCATTTTGCAAATACTTTATTGTATTCTTCACCTCGAAGCACCAATGCTTCTTTTTCTAGACCAATTAGTTCCAATTGATAATTTTTTAGTTCTTGATATTGACTAAAATTAAATACATTTTCCGTATATACCATAAGGCAAATTACCATATCTCTATACTTAGTCTTTTGATAGTATACTAGTGCTTCTTTTTTGTACCCGTCTTCGCTTTCAAAGCCTTCCACAAGTA
>CAZDNU010000059.1:0-2464 GCA_964506865.1 uncultured Fusobacteriales bacterium
CATAGTCTTCTCCTTTTCCTAGCTAATTTACTTGTTGTACTCCTCCAATGCTTGCTTGCTTTCAATTTTTGCTGCATCCACAGCCTCCTCAACAGAGTATCCACCAGACAAAATTTTGTCCATCATCATATTTCCTACAGGCCACAACGCTAGCAACATTTCCGGCGAATTTGGCATAGGTATAGAATTATTAGCTTGCTCTTTTAATTTAAGGATATACTCAAAATATTTGGATTTTTTTAGCTTTCGTCCGTTGTATATATCCTCTATTGTAGGAATCATATCACTATGAGATATCAATTCTTCTTGTACTTTTTCCGAACAAAAATACTCTATCAGTTTTACAGCTTCCTTTTTGTGATCTGAAGCTTTGGAAACCATAAATATTTCAGGTCCTATTAATGGCTTGGCAAGTATACCAGTATCAGACATTATCGGCAACTTTATTATGCCAAAATTTACTCCACTGTTATATATTTTTTCAAGCTCTCCAGAGTGAAAAATTCCTAGCGCTGCTTTGTTATTTGTAAATAAATCCATTGCAGTATCATATGATATATTTCGAGGTATTATATTATCTTCAAAATGTAATTTGCTTACAAATTTTAATGCTCTTACGTGTGCTTGAGACTTAAATTCAGGATTGTTCTCTTCATTCAATATTCTTCCCCCAAATCCTGTGATCCATATCATCTGATAATAATAATTACTTACATCATATACCAAGCCGTATACTCCCTGGTCTTTATTTATGATGTTTTTTATCTGCTTGATTAGGTCATCGGTATTATCCGCAGGAATTTCCAATAGGTCCTTATTGTAGACCATCATTACCACAACATAATTTATAGGCAATCCAAAAATTTTGTCTGTATATTTACAGGCATCTATGACTTTGGACATATATTTTTCAGTGCTTTTTTCTTCGATATGCTTGTCCAACGGCTCTAAAAATCCAGCCTTGACAAATTTCCCTATCCAGTCAGACGGTCCAAGCAATATATCAGGTCCACTTCCGTACTCCGATATTACCATGTACTTTCCATTTAAGGCCCAGAAATTTTGTTTTTTTAGATTTATCTTTATATTTGGATTTTCAATTTGATATCTTTGTACCATTTCCATTAATATTTTTTCTTGATTCCCTTTCCAATAATGCCAAATTTCTATATTCTTCGCGTACATATTTTGGAAAAATACCATACAAATCAAAAAAAACATTGCTTTTCGAAATGAATATTGTTTTGCTAATCGCATAAGTCCCTCCCAGCTCATTTTGTCTTTAAGGTATCCCTATCTCTTTTATCTTTTCGCATATATTTCTATCATTAATTCTTTTAAATCTTTTGAGTCAGGAAAAATCCTAACACCCTTTTCAGCCACTTTTTTAGCACTTTCAATCTCATTTCTATGCAAATATAGCTTTGCTACTATATGATACACATTTTCATGATCTACTTTTTCCAAATATTTTTCGAAGTTATATATAGCATTGACATAATTTTTTGATAACTGATAAGCAATTCCTATACCGATATAGTTTTCGATAAAATCCGGATTTTGTTTCATTGATTTTTTGTAGTATTTTATAGCGTCATCATAATAACCCATTAATCTATAAGTCGTTGCTGCTCCAAAACAGTTCTTATAAGTTTCATTTCTATCTTTTATAAATACATCATTTGCTTTTTCCACTAATTTATCTTTGAAATAATAATCTCCTAAAAAAAATATCGCTTCTGAGTCATTATAACCTGTTAATTTTATATATGCTTCATAATATTTATAAAATTTATTTTTAAATTCATTCTTTTCTTTCTCATCCTGAGTTTCATCTACTCTTTTTAGATACATATCGCCAAAATACTTTGCCACTCCTTTGTTTTCAGTAGCTTTTGCTCTCAATTTTTCTAAAAACGCTTCTGCTGCATCATAGGATCTTAACTCTATATATAATTCGGCCATTTTTATATTCGCCTGCTCGTTACTTGGGTCCAATATCAATACTTCATTATAGGCATTTATAGCTTCTGAGTATTCTTTTGCTTCCAAGTACATATTTCCTATTTCCATATACTCTTTTATATATTCCTCATTTCCATATAGTCCGCTAAAACATATAATCATTCCAATAATTACAAAAATTTTCTTTATCATTTTTCACTCCTTATTACTTTTTTCGTTATACTCTCTATTTTTCCATTTTTGTATATCGTCTGCATTTGCATACCTTCTTTTATGTTCTCTAGATTATTCAGACTCTTCCCATCTATTGTTGTTATTGTGTATCCTTTATCTAGAATTTTTTTTGGATTTAAACTATCAATTTTATTTTTATATAATTCCAACTTATGTTTTTTTTCTTGTAATATCATTTTTATAAATAAATTTATTTTTTTTTCACGTTCATTGATTAAATTATTCTTTTCTTGCACCATATTATAAAAGTTTTTTAATATATATG
>CAZDNU010000060.1:0-7244 GCA_964506865.1 uncultured Fusobacteriales bacterium
ATCTTTTGCTTTTTTTAGCACCTTATTAAATGCGTTATAGTATATTCTCACTATTGGCCGTGGACCTTTATTTGCCCTTATATTTACAACTACTCCTACTTCTCCAGTTGTCAACCTTACCATAGCTCCCATGGGATAGACCGCCAAACTCTCTGTAAATGTCTTTATTAATTCAGAATCAAAATAAAATCCTCCGGCTCCATATAGATACTCCACCGCTTCATAATGAGGTATTCCATTTATATGTATTAGTTCATCAAAAGTTTGACAAATCGAGACGATTCTTGCTCCTAAAGGTATCTCGTCTTCTATCATACCATTTGGAAATCCATCTCCATTCCAATTTTCATGATGATACATTACCATTCTTGCTATTCTTTCATTTATCCCAGATTCTCTCAGCAAATAATATCCATAGTTTGTATGTTCTTTCCACAATGCTTCTTCTTGCGGGGTTAGATTATCTGAAGTCTTTTTTACTATTGCCGGCATTTCACATAATCCTATATCGTGCAGTAATCCTGCAGTTCCCACTTCAATTATATCTTTTTCTTCCAAATTCAAAGAGGCTGCTAGCAACAAAGACAAAGCACATGTTTTTAACGCATGTTGAAAGTACTTTGTATTATCTAATATTTTCATATCAAGACACAGCTTCATAGCCGTTTTATTTTTTAGTATTTCCAAAGCACATTTTCTTGCTACTTTTGAAGCCTCCACCATGTCATCTTTTGTATTTGCCTCTTTTATCTCTGGAGCATGATACAGTACTTCTTCAAATATTAGTTTTTTTAATTCCTTTACTGTAGTTTCAATCGGATTTATCCTTAAAGTATATCTATCAAATATTTCTACAAAAATTATTTTTCGTTGTGCAAGTGCTTTAATAAAATTTTTCTTCAATTTTGTCCCTTTTTTCAAGAGTACTTTATTATTAATTGGGGATATTACATCATCTGAAAGTATCATCCCTTCTAAAACTTCGCTTATATGTAGCTTGGGCACAACCCATCACCTTCTATCGTTAGTTTTTTCAATAAATTTTATCATATCTACAATTGTCTTATTTACAGGTGTATTGATACTATATTTTTGACCCAACCTTACGACGGCTCCATTCAAAAAATTAATTTCAGTTTTTTTTGACATATTTATATCTTGCAACATAGAAGATTTATGCTCATAAGTCGGTGGTACTATTTTTTCATAAAATTCTTCAGTGTACTCTTTTGGCAATTCCCAATAAGTATAATAACCAGCTGCTCGCATTACCGAAAATATCTCTTCTATTATATCATTCATAATACTCTTTGTTTCTAAATTTTGAGCCAAATCACCATATTTTACCTTAAATATAGCTCCTAATGGATTTAACGCACAATTATACAAAAGTTTTGCCCATATATCCTTTACTATATCTTTCGAAACGCTACAAGGAATTCCTCCTTTTTTTATGATTTCACACAAATTTTGTATTCTCGATACATCTTTTGTAAGTATATTACCTATCTTTATATCATCCGAGTGAACTGTTATTCTCACTTCATATCGACTTGGACGATAAAATCCTGTAATGACTCGTGCATTATATATATTTTCTAGATCAAAATATTTTGCTAAAATTTCTGTATTTTCCCATCCATTTTGAAACAGTACAAATATAGTTTTTTTATTTTTCCCAAAAGTTTCAAATAATTTTTTAGCTGCATCCTTTAAATTATTTGACTTTGTAGCAATCAATATATAATCATAAGGTATATTTTGAAATACAGTTAGATCAGCACTTACATTTAAATTTTGTTTATTAAAGTAGTAAGTCCCAAATATACCACTTCTCTTTATTCCATTATTTTGAATAGCTTCACAAGTAGCCGGACTTGCAAAAATATCAGGATATATTCCTTGATTCATCAGGCACGTTCCAATCCCTAAGCCTACAGCCCCTGCACCATACAACAACACGTTTTTCTTTTTCATTTTTCTCACCATATTCCTATTTAAATATAATTTAAGTATTCGAAGTAATTTTTCACAATTTGCATTTAATATTTTTTCTCTTTAGATTTTTTGCTATGTTAAAAAAGAGGTATAAGTATTTTGAATTAAGCAAAATTTATATCCTCTTTTTTTATTTATTCTATCTCTTCATTATCTTTTTTATACATTTTTGATAAGATCCCTAACATAAGCATTGTCGCTAAAATAGTAATTATCCCAACAACATGTGGTAACCTAAATCCTAAAAACATAATATCTTCTGCCCTGAAAAAACTTACAAATATTCTAATTATGCTATACATTATCAAATAAAACGCACTTATATATCCTCTTTTTATATTACTACGTTTTTGAAATAAATATAACAAAATCCAAAAAGCAGCAAAATTTAATACCATCTCATACAACATTGCTGGATGAAGTTCATAACCCGGAAATTCATTTCCAGCAGGTGTGCCTTGTTTAAATTCAATGCCCCAAGGTACCAGATCTTTAAACTTAAGTTGTTCGGTTTGGGATAGATTTTGATACTTTTCCCACCATGAATAAAATTTTCCATTACTAAATATAATTCTCCACGGAGTAAAAACAGGCACACCATGTATCTCTCCGTTCATAAAATTACCTATACGTCCAATCGCCTGCCCTAATATCAAAGGGATTACTGCTATATCTGTCAAATCTAATATTTTCAATTTTTTTAGCTTTGCAAATACTATGCAGCCTATTAAGCCTCCTATTATACCACCATGAATTGCCATACCACCTTCCCAGACTGCAAATATTTTCCACCATGCTTGTCCAAGATAGTTGTCTTTAAAAGTAAATATTACATAGTATAGTCTACCACCTATTAATCCGGAAATCATAGCAAAAAATGCAAAGTCTTCTATCAGGCCTTTTTCTATATTTCGTTTTTCACCTAATTTCTTCGCTATATACATTCCTAGCAAAAATGCTATGGCGTACATCAGACCATAATACCTAAGTTCAAATTCTCCTATTTTTAAAAATATCGGATTCATATAATTTCCTCTCTCCTAAAATTTTAGTTTAAATTCGTTTCCATATACCCACAGTTTTACTTTGAAATACTTTTTTCCATTCTTTGCAGATATAAGATAATTATCTTTTAAATTTTCATATTTTTCATTTATCTCAAATAACTTTTCTTTTATCCCAGTAACTTTTAATTCATACACTGCTAGTTTCACATTACTATCCAACTTTATAGTTCCATTATATGTGCCTATATATATATCCCGATCACTTTTACTTTTGGGAATTCTTTTTTCTTTTTTGTATAATTTATCATTTTCTACTTGTAATATAAACTCTATCTCTTTATTACTTGATAAAAAGTTGCGTCCTTCTACTCTTATTTCGAACTCAACATCTAGCCCATTTTTTATTTTTTCTATCTTTCTGATTGATTTCTTCAGACCTATATTCTGCGCTTCTTCTTTTTCCAATTGTTTTTTTGATAATTTTTCTATCGTCAACAACTTACTTAGGCTTGGACCAGAATTATATTCCTGTATCTTTTCGTAAAGATCTAAGGATTTAGCTCCTTCTACTTTTTTCAGAAGTTCTAATTTAAAATTTTCAAATTTTTCAAAATTAATAATATTTTCCTGTTTTGAAATATAGTCTTCAAGCAATTGCAGTGTTTTTTCTATTTCCTCTGGATTATCATTATAAAATTCTCTTATTTTTTTATACTCTTCTTGCTCTGCTAATTTCAAAACTTCATTTAATTCATCTCTTTCTTCTTTTAGAAATTGATTATATACTCTATATTTTTCTCTATAAGAACCTTTTTTCCTGATAGTTTGGACAAATTCTTTATATTTTAAAAACATCACATCTTCTTTTTTATCTGATACGTACTTCAATATTATAAGAGAACAAGTCAGTACAAATACACATATAGATAACCAAAAAAATATATTACCTGTAACTCGTTTACCAGTACTCATATCTTCATTATTTGCAAACATGCTAGCATATCTATGTTTCAATTGACCTCTTATATTAGCAAAGTACTTGTTTTCAATCGAAAATTTGTCATTTAGCATATCCGCTATTATTTCGTTAAACATTTTTTTCAAGTTCAATAAATCATTTACAGAAAGCTGAAACGGAAATATAGTAGATATCACACTTTGATACTCTCGCCCATACTCATCTTTTCCACCTATAAATGTTATGAAATATATTGAGTATGTTTTTCTTGTTATTTCTATGATTTCGGTCATATCCGGTTCATAATCAGTATATTTTATAGACTCAAGTTTTTCTTTGTCATCATTTTTTAAGTTTTTCGAATAATAAATTGTTGAACCAAATCCTTTTTTATGTGTTCGCACAAAAAGTTTTATTTCCATATCGCTCACCTATTTTATTTTATAATTATTTTTATTTACCTTCATATTAAATTCATAGCCAACTTCATCTTGATCGCTGTTCTTAAATCTTATATAATCACTTAGGGAACTTAAATTTAAATCTGATATAGTATATTCTTTATCAGCTCCATTTTCCGTTACAAATAATCTAACATCAATTACCGTATCAGGAGATAATTCTTCATAGAAGCTGCCCATATACTCATTTTCAGACATATTGTTAGTTGTTAGATATTGATCATTTGTACCTATTGTTATTTTTATAGATGCCTTTTTTACTTCATCATTTTCACTAGAAGTTCGTAAAAAAATTTCTGCTTCCCCGCTTATCCCATTTTTTAGAGCCTCTAATTGCTTTGATATAGACCTGACTTCAGTTTCATATTTTCCTATTATTGTATTTGAATTATAGTTTTGAACTTTTAGCTCTAAGTCTTTCAAAGCCTCCATTTTTAGAGTTTTATTATAATTTGATAAACTTTCATTTACTTTCTTATAGTTAAATTCTTCATCTAACAGTTCCTTTAATTCATTTATCTCTTTTCTGTATTCAGTGAAATCCTCTACAGATAAATAAAATTGTATCTTTTTAAATACTTCTGTCATATCTTTTTGATTAATATTGCTATATTCTATAATTTCTTCATATTTTTCTCGGTCTGCAAATTTCAAATATTTAGTCATTTCTGCTTTTACCACATTCAACTCTTTGAAGTTCGGATATTCACTTGCAAAGTATTTTGCAAGTTTGTATTTTTCATAATTATCATTTGTTTTTTCTAGATTTTTCTGATAAATTGTATAAGCCTTTATAGTTTGTATATCTTTTCTATATAAACTATCAGGATATATTTCTAAAAATATATCAGCATATTTTATTTTTTTATCTGGATACTCTATCTTCTCTTCTATTATTTCCTTGAATGCTTCTTCATTTTTTTCGAAATATTCCATTGCTGCTCCATCTTTATTTTTATATTTTTCATAATAATCTATCATAGTCTCTACTTTTTCTAGATCATTAGATGTTCTAGATACTTTTTTAAGATTATTTACAGCCATATATTTTGCTATATAAGGACTCCCTAGATAATAGCTTATACCTAATACTCCACCCAGTATCAATGCTCCTACTGCTAGCTTTTTGGATTTTTTCTTTCTCATATGTTTCTTGTAAGCATTATTTACTTCTTTTAACAGCTCTTTATTTTCTACATTCTCTACAAATACATCCACTATCTCTTTTGCCTCTTTTGTATTTAACTTTTCTTTAAGTAATTCTACTATTTTATCTTTCCATTCCTTGTCTCTAGTCTGCGCTATCCAAACAAGCGGAGAAAATAAATTAAATGGTTTTAAGTCATCAGGTGGTAAATCATTTTCTTTTGCTTTACCAAATGCTGATACCGGAAATATTTTTACATCTTTTGATACACCAGATATCAGTGAATATACATTACGGTATATGTTGTGTTGGGCTACGTATGACTCGACTTTATACTCCTCTTTTTCCAAGTTCTTCGCCAAAAGCTCTTCACTTACCTTATCCCATTTAGTTATTACTAATCCCATAGGAATATCAAATCCCCATTTTCCTTTATAATCTTTTAGGAAACCTAGCAGCTTGTCTATTTCTGTTTGTCTCTCAAATCCCTCTTTTTTATCTGGATTTGGCTCAATAAACACCAAGATTCCACTACAATTCGCAAAAAAAGCATATATTTGATCTTGTAATTCTAAAAAAGCTTTGTCTGGTTTTTCTTCATCAAAATGATCCTTTAATAATTCTCCTGCAAAATCAAAGCTTCGCAATACATAACTACTATTATTATAAAAATAGTTCATATCAATTTTAGTTATATCATTTATCTCTGTTCTAGGAGGCAATTTCCCATCTAAAAGATAAGTATAGTTTTTCTTTAAATATTTTCTACTTTCCGGTTCATCACATATTACAGAAAATTTTTCATCTGCAGTATTAAATCCACTTAATCCATATAAAACTGTAAAAAATATTGTCTTCCCAGAAGCTCTTGCTCCAAATATTCCAATTGGTTTTTCATCATAAAATTTCAATTCTTCTATTCTCGTTCTTAGATTTTGTCTCATAAATACACCTTCCTTAAAATTAATAACAATTTTACTATATAGTTAATTATACTAAAAAAAAACTATATATTCAAGTTATTTTCAAGTTTAATCTAAATTTTATTTTTTTCTCAATAATATACATTAATTTTCCGATAATAATTATATACTATGTTCAATTATGTAAATTTTTTTCATTATAAAAACATTTTTTCTTTTTACATGTAGTTAATTTAATAATTATGTGGTATAATTTTTGTATAGAATTTATTCATGGAGGTTTTTGAAATGAAAAAATTGATTTTTTTTGCAAGTCTTGCTTTCTTATCTTGTACTTCTGTACAATATGATGACGGGACAAATAAAAATAATTCATATGTAATCATAAAAAAAGATGATGGGACAAATAAATATGCACCTGATACCAAACAAGCAAACTCAGAAAATACATCTTATACGTTAAGCACTCCAAAAAGTTCACAGGATTTTGCTGTGAAAACAGCGCCTACAAATAATCCTACTGAAAAAATAAAATCTACAAAAGACAAAGATGCTAATCTGTCATTAAAAGTTTCACAAACAAAATCAAATAAACAAAAAACACCTGCTAACACGAAATCCAAAATAAAAGAAAATCCAAAAACATCTAATGTAGCACAAGACAAAATTATGGTTTCCAAAACAAAAAAGGCAGACGAATTGATTAGCTCCAAATATAGTTTTTTCTATCCAGTGGATGAGTTTAATATA
>CAZDNU010000061.1:0-3851 GCA_964506865.1 uncultured Fusobacteriales bacterium
TATGATATTATCAATTATCTTAAAGAGGGCGACCTGCTAGTAGTCAACAGCACGAAAGTAATACCGGCAAGATTAATAGGACGTAAAGATACAGGTGGAATTATTGAGGTGTTTTTATTAAAGAGAATAGATAACAATACTTGGGAATGTATGCTAAAACCTGCAAAAAAACTAAAATTTGGAAATAAAGTAATATTTGGTGAAGGTGAAATGAGCGCCTCATTGCTTAAGATAAAGGATAATGGTAATCGAGTAATAAAATTTGAATTTGATGGAATATTTGAAGAAGTTTTGGATAAATTAGGAACAATGCCATTGCCACCATATATAAAAACAAAATTGGAGAAAAAAGAGCAATATCAAACGGTATATGCCAAAAAAGGTGAATCTGTGGCAGCGCCTACTGCTGGTCTTCATTTTACAAAGGAATTATTAAGTAAAATTGAAGAAAAAGGAGTGGAAATAGCGGAAGTGTTTTTGGAAGTAGGTTTAGGAACATTTCGTCCGGTAAAGACTGAAAATATAGATGAACATGATATGCATACTGAAGAGTATGAGATAACTGAAAAAGCAGCAATGCAGATAAATAAGGCTAAAAGAGAAGGACGACGAGTGATAGCAGTAGGAACTACATCTATCCGGACTTTAGAATCTGGATCACTAAAAAATGGTAAAGTAATAGCTCAAAAAACTAGTACAGATATTTTTATTTTTCCAGGATATGAATTTAAAGTAGTAGATGGACTAATAACAAATTTTCATCTTCCAAAATCTACTTTAATTATGCTGATATCAGCATTTGCAGGTAAGGATTTTGTATTTGACGCCTATAAAATGGCAGTAGAAGAAAAATATAGATTTTTTAGTTTTGGAGATGCAATGTTTATAGTGTAGAAAACATTAAGATTTATTTAAGAATATTGGTAAAAAAGATATAAAATAATTATAAAGGGGTGTAGGAATATGAAAAAAGGACTAGTACTTTTGCTATTCGTAACATTATTCACAGCAAATTTTGCTAAGGATATTTTTATATATGAGGACAAAAAAGGTGATGATAATGGACCGGGAACGTATACATATCCGAGTGAAAAAGTATTTGTAGAAGGATCGTTTGATTTACATGTATTTAAGATATATGAAGAAGAAGACTACTATTGCTTTAGTTTTGAAGTAGGAGCAGATTTTAAAAATGAGTGGAAAAATAAAAATGGCTGGGATGTTCAAATGTTTGATGTATATTTAAACTTAGGAGAAGGCAAACACAAGCAAACAGTAGCTGGAAGAAATGTAAAATTAAAGCAAGGTTGGGACAAAGTTTTGGTAGTAGCATCTGAAAAAAATGAAAAATTTTGGGAGAGAGAAGTACTACCTAAAAATGAATTTGTAGGTGATGATGAGTCGGAATTAGAAAATTTGATACCTAATATCAAAATACCAAGTGCTATTTTGATAATGCAAAATAAATTGATCGCAAAGATAGAAAAAAATAAGATAAAGGACATAAATAAATTGAAATATATCCAAGTTTTTGTATCTGGATCGGAGGGGTATCCAAATAGTCAAGATAGTTATATTCGTACAGTGAATGAATATAACTCTACATGGAGATTTGGTGGAGGAAATGATTTCTACGGTGATCCAAATGTCATTGATATTATAGGAGAAAACAAACAGCTGGGAAATTATAAGTCAAGCGAAGATGTTACAGTGTATCCTATGGTAGATATGGTAAAAGTAGGAAAATAATTATGGAAGAGTATCGAGAATTATTTGAACTTTTTTCAAAAGAATTAAAAGAGATAGAAAGTGAGCTTTCTAAAGAAAAATACAGTAAAAAGTCTGAAAATATGGAAAAAGTGAAATTAGAATATAGGAAAGCAGAACTTACTACAAGCATAAAAAATATAAAAAAATATCTAAAACGAATAAAGTATAAGGAAATGGTGAATAATTATGAGGATATTATCAGGAAAAGCAAAGAATAAAAGGTTGAAGAGTCAAAAAGGTCATAAAGTAAGGCCTACTCTTGCTAGAATAAAGGAATCACTTTTTGGCATTTTAAAACCTTATATATATGATTCTTTATTTTTAGATCTGTATAGTGGTACTGGTAGTATAGCTTTGGAAGCTTTAAGCCAAGGAGCGAAAAGAGCAGTAATGATAGATCAAAACAATGAGTCTATAAAAGTAATTATAGAAAATGTAAATAATTTGGGTTTCCAAGATAAGTGCAGGGCATACAAAAATGATGCATTGCGTGCAATTGAAATATTGGGGAAAAAACGAGAAGAGTTTGATATTGTATTTATGGATCCGCCATATCATGATGAAGTATGCGAAGTTACAATAAGTAAAGTAATAGAATGCAATATTTTAAAAAAAAATGGATTGATAGTAGCAGAGCACCATATTAATGAAAAGCTGCCAAATGAGATTTTGAGTTTAAAGAAGATCGATGAAAGAAAATATAGCGATAAGATAATAAGTTTTTATTCTTAATAGTATATAAAAAGCTTGTCTTTGAAGGACAAGCTTTTTATATACTATTTTTAAAAGTTCTTACTTATTATTATTCATAACTTTTTTTAATTTTTCTACAATTTTTTTATTAACTTTGGCAAATTTTATTTTATGCTCAATAGACTGAAAAGTATAATTTCTGATTAACAAACCAATAGTATTTTCTAAAAAATCTTCTTCTATATCATCTAAACCATCAAAGGTAAGAGTAATGAGTTTCTTTTTTTCAATACCTTTTTCAATTTTTTGATATAAATTTTCGTCCATATTATTTACAAAATTTCTAATTAATATATTCATATTTATCCTCCTAAATAGATTTTACCACTAAGTACTTATGAGTTTAGAACAAGTAAATAAGAGTCTTACCCTGAAGTTAAGATCAACAATATATAGTACTCTTCGGAAAAAAAGCAATATTTCCTTTTTTTATTTCAAATCTAAGTAAGAAAAACAAAGAGTATATTGCTTTTTTGCTTATTTTATTATTTCCTGTAGCTGTAAAGTAAAAAATAGTCATTGCTAATACTCTTTTACTAAAGTAAAATGCAAATCTCATCTTTTTTATTATAGAAATTTTTATGAGAAAAGCAAAATTGATAGATTTACTTAAATAAACTATTGAATTTTCGAGGAATATTTGTCTTAAATTCCATTAATTTCCCGCTAATGGGATGCTCAAAACTTATTAGCAAGGCATGTAGACCTAGTCTATTTATGGGATTGCTTTCTGAGCCATATTTTTTATCTCCTACTACACTATGACCAATGTCTTGCATATGTACACGAATTTGGTTTTTTCGCCCTGTATCGATATTTACTTCCAACATAGAAAAATTTTTACTTTTTTTTAGGACCTTGTAATGACTGATAGCTTTTTTTCCGCTATTTGGTGTAGGAGAAGAATATGTAATAAAAGCTTTGTTTTCTTTTAACCATGAAGTAATAGTTCCTTCAGTATTTTTAACATCTCCTTCTACAACAGCAATATATTTTCGTTCTTTTACAAGTTTTTTCCATGAAGTCTGCAAAATTTGTTGTGCATTAGGATTTTTGGCAAATATCATAACTCCAGAGGTCCTTTTATCAAGCCGATGAACAATAAAAATTTTACTTTTTGGATCGTTGGCTTTTAGATATTCTTTTAAACGTACATAAGTAGTATTTTCTTGTTCATTTTTGCTGGCAATCGAGAGTAGACCTGCTTCTTTGACAATAACAATTATGTCATCATCTTCGTGTAGGATCTCTATCCCGTTGAGTGGCTTAACGGCCTGCACTTTATTCCAATTAACACTAACCTTATCTCCTTTATGCAAAGGATGGTT
>CAZDNU010000062.1:0-14325 GCA_964506865.1 uncultured Fusobacteriales bacterium
AAGAACTCTAATTCCATTTTGAATTTCACTTTTGTTTTTATGTTCAATTGTACTTGATGGATCAAACCCATGTGAAAATTCCTGAATAAGTTTGTAAACTTTATCTTTTTCAGTTTCGCTGACTGTTTCTGTGTCAAGCTGATCAATTCTGCTTTTCAAATCTCCGGTTGTTGGAATTTTAAAATTTATATAGATCTCTAAAAAACGTCTGGCGATATTTCCAATAGTATAAAAATCGGCATAGTCTGGTGTTCCCTCAGTAATAAACTTGTTTAATCTTGAAAATAAGAAATGATATTCTGATTTGAATTTTTGCAAGGTTTCTTCAAGAGGAATAATAGAAGCGCACCGCTTACCATTTTCGATGATATTCTCAACCATGAAAAATTCACACGGGATTGGTTTCTTTTCCAACTCTTTTACAATTTTCTTGTTATCACTCTCGACCTTGCGATTTTTCTGCCCAAACCAATCTTTAATGAGATTAAAAAATTCAAAGTTATGTGTGGAAATGATTAATTGTTCAGCATCTTTGAAATGATTTTTTATAAGTGAAAAGCAATGGTAAATAAAATTGGAGTCAAAACTGGAAACTGGATCATCAATAATAATTATTCCTTCTTTAATCTTGAATCCTTTTTCTTGTGTTTTGACGATAAAATATGAAAAAGCAATGGCATTTTTTTCTCCTTCGCTAAGATTATTAGCTACATCACCGTCGCGTTTGATAATGTAACCCTTTTTTAGATTATCCAGCTCAAGTAAAATTTCTTTTCTGCCAAAAAACTCCTCTAAATGCTTATTTATTTTTTGTAGTGCCTTGCCTATATTTGAAGTTTCTTTTTCAAGCTTAGAAATTTCTTTACCATTCTCATCAACTTCTTTTTTTGCTTCATTTTCTGCTTCAATGCTTTTATCAAATTCCGATTTAATCTTTAAATAGTCCTGCTCATCTATTGCGATTGCAATAAGGTGTTTTTCTAACTCTTCTTTTGCCTGTATAACTTCCTGCTCATGATTTTCAACTTTAGTGTTATGTGCTTTTATAACAACATTTATATCTTCAACTTTCTTGTCAAAAAGTTCAGAAAATTCTTTGGGAGATTGAGGGTCGCTTATTTCTAAAAGTGGATTATCATGTTTATCTTTTAATTTCTTTACAGCTTCATCTACCCAAGTGGCCAAATCATCCACAACTTCATTTATTTCTTTTACTTGGTTTTTATATTTATCTTGTAAATCAGCATAGAAATCTTGATTCTTCTCTGTGACTTTATCATGTTTTAAAATTTCCAAGCACTCGATGAAAGAATTGATATCGCTTTGTAATTTATCGTAATCATTACTGAAATGTTTTGACAGTGAATTAAAAAATCCTGCTGAAAATTTGTTCTGGCAAAATAGGCATCTTTCCCTTTCACTTTTTGTTTTATGAAGTTCAAACCCGTGTTGTGCCCACTTATTCAATTCTGGATCGCTCTTGAAGCGGTCTATCGTCTCTGCAATGACTTTTCCCTTGAGAAGTTTTGTAATCTCATTAAATACTTCTGAAAAGCTATTCAAGCTTTTTCCGCTATAAGAGAAAGAGAAACCATATTTAGGAAGTAAGGCTTGATTATTTAGCGGCTCACTACTAATGAGCTTCTTTTTCTTTTCAAAATCATCGTCAGAAAGCTTGGAAAAATTCTCAATTCCAATTTCTTCAATATTCGTTTTAACACTTCCTTTATCGTAATTTCGATATTTGTCATTAATCTTAAAATTACCAACAATATCTTTTATAATGCGTGCAGTTGATTTTCTGAAGTCATCTTCTGTCTTCTCATATCTTTGGCGATCCTCATGGGCTAATTCGTATTTTTCTGCCAAATGGGTTATCTTTCCCTGAAGTTCTTTTAGCTTTTTATTGCTTTCAATATCTTCTTCACTAACATAGACTATCGGATTACTTGGATTTGTAGGATCAAATGAGACATTATCCTCAATAAAGTCTTTGTTGAAAACCCTGATTTGTTTTGATCCTCTTTGGCAATTTGAATGACTAATCGCTGTTCCTTTTTCCGTCTTTATCTCAAATTTGCCAATTATGTTCCCATCTTTATCTCTTGGATAGTTTCTAAAATCTGTTGTCTTTTTTTCACAAGCAACAAATGCTCTGGAAAAAGTGGTTTTCCCGCTTTTGTTCCAACCAAAAATCAGATTAAATCTGGAAAAGTCAGGAGTGGTGTTATCCCATATAAAATTACGAAATATCCCAAATTGTTCTAGTTTTGATACTTTCTTAAACATACATGGATTTATGTTTGTTAATAGAAGTTAAAATTTATCCTTAATTTCTACTTATCTAATATTTTTATATATTATTGAATTAATTAATTTATAATAATTTATTGAAAACATCAGGATATCCATAATTAACACAACCTCTATTTCCTGGATTACCCGGATTTCCATGGTTTCCTGGATTACCACTATTACCAATATTTCCTAAATTTCCTAAATGTTTGTCAACAATCATATCTTTGAATAACTCCCCCACGTATTGCCCTGATATTCTATGCACATGAGTACCATTAAGTTGTCCTATTGGTGTTCCATTAATTTTGTAAATAAATTTTCCTGACCAACAACCAACAGCAGCTCCTCTAGAATTATAAATATAATTGACCATAAAAAATCCCTTTTATAAAAAATATTTTTTTAATATCAACACTAAAATTCATTAAAAATTAAAGTTCATCTATTTTTGATTACATCAGCTATTTCATCTGCTATTTCATCAATCGTATTAACAGCAGTATTGCGGGCTAATTTATTAGCTAAGGATGGACTATAATCTATGACCTCTTGTTTAGTTATATTATGCCAAATTGGTAGTAATACTTGTTCTCCAGAAACCTCACGAGTAATCAATCCATCTAGCTCATAGTTGGTCCATCCTTTTTTAATAAAAGACCGTGATATCACCACAACGCCAAAATTACTTTTCGATAATCCTAAATCAATTTTTCTACGTAAATTGTCTCCTATCTTTAATTCAAAATCATCATACCATACACTAAGTCCTTTTTCTTTTAATGCCTTTGCCAATGATCTTACAAAAGCATCTTTATCTTCAGATGCATGAGAAATAAAAACATCAAATTCACGCTTTGTATCAGTATCATAATTTGGAGAATCTTCTCTGCCCAAAAGAAGAGAAGGTACAGAGGATAAAGGTTTTTGTTTAACTGAAGGCAAAATGCCAGGTAAAACACTTACGGCTGATTTGATTTTTCCAGCATACCCGCCTAAATCAATAACTACATACCAATGTGCATTTTTAGGTAGTGTAGCTTTATATGGAGATCTTTTAACATATCCCCCTATAAATCTATGACTTCTTCCGGCTTTGAAGCTTGAATAATTTGAACTATCCATGATACGTACATTTGCAGCATATCCTAGTGTAACTTTTACAATTTTACCAGCAGAGACAGTGCCAAGATCATAAAGTTGATATTGCATTTATTATAGCTTTCATAATAATTAATAAATATTATAAGGTTAAAACTTAACTATAAACTTTGTGACCATGGAAAGCCAATAGCATTTTACATTTCATATCCATGGATATTTAGTACATTTATCTTTAAGAGTATTAAATTTCCATTCATAGTTTCATTGACTAAGATCACTCAACACCTATAAGTGTTTAGTAAAATAGAAATATTATTTCTTCATTTTTTATAACGACCTAGTGCTAAAAACTAAAAAGTGGGATCTATAACTGCTTTCTCCGTTTTTTTACTACTTGCTTAAATTCTGCTATAGACATTTTTAATAAATTCTTTAATCTCGGAATTAGTATCAATTTCTTTCCATTCTTCCTTTGTCATAGATTCCAAAACTTTTATGTTATAACCAGATTTAAAACTATGAAGACCTAAACTTTTTAAGTATAGTTCAACATCAATATTATCTGTGATTTCTATTTCAAGTTTTCCAATTTCACCAATGCGTGGATTTTGGGTATTTTTTCCTTCTTTCTCCTTAATACTATTAATGTAACATAATTTAATTCTGTCGGGATTGCAGTAATTTTCAATCTCTCTCTTGGATATTTTGCAAAACAAAGCTCCGTCGTTATTACATTGAATTTCTATTTTCTTTTTTTCCTTTTCTTTTGTTTTGTCTCCATTATCTCCATCGACAAAAACTGCATACTTATCTTCTCTATTTGGAATCTCTTTAAATAATCCAAGATCGGCATAATTTGACAGAGACGAACCACCACCAATGACACAAGCAATCTTATCACTCTGCAAATCTTTATCTAATAACTTTTTAGCAGCGATTCTTAAAAATAAAACATCATCTGGCCCTTCTACAAAAATAATATATCTTGTATGTTTTAAAAGATTATAATCTGGTCTAATTCCTAGTTCGTTAATTATTTGTTCAATAATATCGCCCTCTCCTCTTGAATATTGTGAAATTCCGCTGTCATCTTTTGTAACCAAAATTGAGTTATTACCACCAGTCGCACCAGCAAAAATAGGCGAATGAGTTGTAATAAAAAATTGTGAGCTTTCTGAAATTTTAATTATAGAATTCAACAAATCTTCTTGTGCGGAAGGATGTAAATACGTTTCTGGTTCTTCAATTGCAAAAATTTGGTTTGGCACTGTTTTTTTACTTTCTAAATATTCAAAATATGCAACCATTAAAAGTCTTTTAAAACCTGTTCCTTTATGGGAAATTGGTACATCAAAATCTTGACCTTCAAATTCTAAATTTAAATCAAATTTTTTAAGGGATTTACTCCAATCGAATTCTGTTGTTGGATTTAGCTTTTTCAGCCCAGGAACATTCTTATTCATAAATTTTCTTATTTCATCAAATTCTATGTACAATTCTTCTTTCAAACCTTTTTCAATTTCCCCTGTGCTTTCTTTCACATTATCAAAATAACTTGCAATTATTGGTTTAAACTGGGACTGGAAATTGGTAGCTTGAACATCTAGATCTTGTTCAGCATCAAAAAGCGAATATTCTGGTAATTTTATCCCGTATGCTTTTTCAACATTTTTTATAAAATCACCTATTTCATGATACGTATCTTTTCTTACATTATCTTTTAATATTTCTTTAATCAATTCAATTCTTAGAATATTCTTCTTACCTCTACCGGATTTTTTAGGAGTTTGTTCTAAATCAGAGAATATTTGATTAAGTTCTTGCTCCTTTTTATTCAATAAATCTTGATAGTGTTCATCAATATAATCATTTGAAAGATAATAAGTTATTGGTATTGGTTTACCATTTACCAGCGGAAACTCTTTTTTTATTGTAATTAATCCATTTTTATCCAAAGCCAAATCATCAATTTCAATTAATGGCGCAAAAGACAGCTCGATAGTAGTCAGTTCATTATCAGGCTTTCCTTTAAATATATCTTTAGTATCAAATTTTTTCTGGTCAAAGAAACATTCTAAAGCTCTAAGAAATGCAGACTTTCCGGAATCATTTTTTCCAACAAAAGTGTTAAGATTTGATATTTCAAATTTTTCTAATTTATCAACACCTCTGAAATTTCTAATTGTGATATATTTTAAAATCATATTAAACAATTTGAATTTTTTTCAATAATTTTTATCTCTTTTACTTTACCTTTCATTACTTTTACTAGATTATCGACAAAATCAATAAATCTTTGGTCTTGTTTTTTTGAAAATAAATTATCTTTCCTTCTTAAAGTTTTAGATAGTCTAAAAATATATCCAATAAAATCTGCTAATTGCAATAACTCTGATAATCTTGAATTTCCCGGGAATCCATGATCAATAATCCGGCACATTTTTCCAGTGCTTCTATTGTTGGCATTAATTCTATTTCTTTGTTCAAGAATGAATTTATTTATTTCTCTCTCGAAATTATCCTTTTGGTCAAAAATCACCAATAATTGTTTACCTGATCCTTTGTCTTTTCCAACACAAGCAATAGATTTTTTTAAAATACTATCTAATGAATCAATATAATCTTTTTTTTCTAACTTAGAATTTTTATAGCAAAACCATGCTTGTTTGAGGCGATTTTTCCTTGTTACCAGGTTAGCAAAATCTTTACATATCTTCCTTCTTTCATCATCGGAAAACTTCTTACTCCATTTACCAGTTCCTGAAAATATTTCAAATGCATGAATTTCCCAATCTTCAGGTATCCTATTATCTTTTTTTATTTCTAAAAACTCATCAATAAAATTGGTGATATATCTAGATGTTATTAATAATCCTGATAATCCAAAAATATTCAAATCAATAAACGGCTTCCTGTTTTTATTTGAATTTTCTGATTCATCTAAATAAAGTAAATGCATTTATTCATTATTCTTTCTTCTACCCTCAACAATTTCAATCTCTTCCGAGGTGAGATTATATAGTTTGTAAATAAGCAAATCGATTTGATTTTCTAGTTTTTTAACTTTAGTTTGTTTTTCAGGATTATTTAAATAGTCATATGATTTCGCGACAGTTAGAGCTTCATTAGTAAGATTAATGATTGGCAATTGTATTTTTGGATTTTCTAAAACAATTTCTGGAATTGGAACTTGCTGTATATAGAAGTTATAAAAATGCATTGTTCTGATTGCTCTGGAATAAATAAAATTATATGCATACCAACTAATGAAATTTGAGTTCAAATAAGCCAACCAAAATCTTTCGTCTATTCTTTTATCTATTTTAAAAGATGTTAAAGTATTTGTAATAATTATTCCTTCTTCATCATAAGTAGCTGTTATTTTTAAATGGGGTATTGGGTTCTCAATATGTGCAATTAAAACTTGGCATATAATTTTTGGGTTCAAAAATTTATTTAGATCATCTTCTTTAATTTTATCCTCATTCTTTAAATATCTGTTCTGTTTTATTCTCCAACGTTCAATATCAATGCCTTTTAGTAATTTATATTTTGTTATTTTGTCAGAGAAATGATTAGTACCAATTGCTAAGCCTAAATTACCCTCTACTAGAATCTTGTTAATTTTTACATTTAAAATCTTTTCAAGTATTTTGGGATATATTTTTTTATATATTTGAACAGTCCAATTTTCCATAAAAATATGCTCTTTTTTTGATTTCGAAAAAATATTAATGTGTTCATTTTTCTCTAAAAACCCGAGTTCAATTTCTTTGTTCTCTTTAGACTTCTTTAATCCAAAAGCATTTTGTTCTAAAAGTACATTTTCAAAAGCTTTACTGGAATCTAATAAAAAATATAATCCATACTTATGCCAATATTCTTTTCTAAAACCAGTCCATGCATCACCATAAAGAGATTTTTTTGGAATTATGAATGTTAGAAATCCATTGTTCTTTGATAGGTTGTTAAAACATTTTTTACTAAATAATTCAGCACTATCCCCACTTTTAAACTCAATATTTTCTACCTCCCTAAAGTATTGTTTTTCCTCCCTTGTAAGAACATTCCTATAGCCATAAGGTGGATTTCCAATTACAATATCAAATCCCGGATTATCTCCCTGAAACACTTCTGCAAAATAAAGCTTCCAGGCAAAAAATGGCTTAGTTTTGCTTTTCCCAGAAAACTCACGCAACTGGGACTCAAACTTTTCTAGATCAAAACCTTCCTTTTTAGAAAGCTCCTTCTTCTCTTTAACTATAAGTTTACCAGCCTCTTCTTTATTGGGAAGATTAGCGTATTTTTCTTCAATCCTCTCTAATCTGCTGAAATAATCTGCTTTTTGCTTTTTAAGTTTGGTCTCAAAAATTTGAATCATCAAATCATCGATCTCTTGCTTGAGCTTTTCTTTTATATTTCTGTCCGGTTCATTTTGGAACTCGTTTTTCTTTTGCTGGAACTTACCAATCAATTCATCCGCTTCCTGATGATCTGAAAATATTTTTCCTTTATCTTTTCTTATATTATCATCGTCAAAATTAATCCCCATAAACTCGGAGATCAAACTGTTTCCCTGCATAATTTTAAAATCCAGATTTGGAAGAGGTTCAATGCCCCAGTTTTCTTTTGATTTATCTATTTTCTCATCAACCAATAACGCAATAAAGAAGCGTAATTTAGCAATTTCCACCGCAATCTGCTGGATATCAACACCATAAATGCATTTTTGAATTAAATAAAGCTTCCTCCCATAATCAAAATTTTTATTTGCGAACTGCTCATTAATCTGCTCTAAATAATTTCGCCGTAAGATAGGATCGGTGATATTGTTTTTAACTGCATATATTTGTGCTTCCTTCCATAGTTCATTGTCAGGGTCAAGCTTGCCGAGAATAAAGACAAGTTTATTTAAAATACCCATGGGGAAAGCGCCGGAACCGACTGCCGGATCTACAATCCGCAGATTATCAATCAGGTCTACAATTTTCTTGCTTACGTTATCAGCAAACGGGTTTTCTGGCTCCTGACTTTTAAAAAGCTGATCTATTTTTTCATCCAGCCTATCAACATCTTCAAGATGTGTTTTTAAATATTCTTTCAGGGACTGCATAACCATATAATCTACAATTTCCCGCGGTGTATAATAGCTTCCGGTGGCTTTTCTGGCAGTTGAGGAAGTTTCCGGATTGAAGCTTGCCAGCAGGTTTTCAAATACCTTTCCTAAAAGCTCCGGATCAAGTGCAACTTCTGCATCATCAGGTTCGTTCTCATCAATAGTAAAATTATAGTTGGAGAGTGTATTGATAAGGCCCTGCACTTTGTACTTTTTCTTTTTTGTACCGTATTCTGTATTTAGATCAGCATTTTCTTCATCGGAAAAGAAGAGAAAATTCGGGACAATCGGCTGGTTCTTTTTGGTTCTGGAAAAACCATCAATTAGAATTCCATTTCCTTTGTCATCAAGGCATTCAAAAAGTCCGCCATTGAGAAATGGGATGTCAGCAAAATAATTTTTTAAATCCTCCGGATTTTTAAAAAGTTCGTGATAACGGAAAACATACTGGTTGCCATAATCTTCATTCCAACCTTTATTGTATCTTTTTTCACTTCCGAATTTCCTTTCTTCTTGTTTTGTACTCAATGTAGCAAAAAAGAGATTTTGTAAAATTGCTTTATAATAGGTTGATTCTCCAGACCCCGGGTCTTTTAGGTAGTCTTTTATTTTTTCTTTGTCAAACAGGTCCTTTGGCATCAGCCCCCGCTCACGCATAAACCAGATAAAAATTAAACGGGTAACAAGTCGTATAATAGCAATATTTCTGCCATTTTCTTCTACTTCAGCATCTTTTGGAAATTTAGAATTTTGAACTGCCCAAAAATACCAGTTGGCAATGTCTTTATAAAAATCTTTAGTAACCTTTTCAACGCTGAATGCATCTTTTATTTTTTCCAAAGATGAGAAATCACCTGAGCCGATTCTCTGTAAAAAAGTTTTATTGGTGTAATCGGAAGAGATGAAATAAGTAAATCTGCGGAAAGTGCTCCAGTCCCTTTTTTTACCCAGATAATTAGCATAGATCAAACTAAAGCGAAAATTGCCATTATGATCATAGAATACAAAAACTCCAGCATCAAAACGGAGGTTCTTCAATATCCTTTTAGCTTTTTCATACTGAGCTTTTTTACCTGAACGTTCTGTTAATGAACACGAAGACTTGAAAGCACATACGATAAAATTCTGCCCTTCATCAGTAAAATTGATCTCACCAAGTTTTAAACCTTCCTTAAAATTTTCACCATCATACTGGTCAAGCCTTTCTCTTTTTGGTGTAAAAGAACGGTTTTTATTGCGGAAAAACTGTATAAATTTATCTATATCGAATTTACTTATAATATCTTCCAAAATATTTGTTTCCATGGATTATTTACCTGATTTTAACTTTTTGACGACTTTATCAAAGTCAGAGAAATAATTGTCATCCTGCTTTACCCGAAACGCATCAAATTCTTTTTCTGCCAGGGCAATTGCCACTTCATGCGATATCTTCCCTTTATCATTCAATATTTCATATTCACTAAATTTTAAAAATGCATTTAGCTTCTCTATCCAATTTTTCATATACATTGGCCTTCCGCGACTTGCCTGTAACTCTGCGTAATCCAGGTACATGTCTACAATATGATTCAAGTTCTTGATCTCATCTTTTTGTAAATAATTTTTTGCAATACCCACATCACTTTTTCTAATTTTACCTTTCGGGGATTTTTTCCAGCTTGTTAAACCCATATGCTGTTTTGTTTTACTGGCTCTGGAAACAATAATTTCTGCCGCGGTTTGTCCGGTAATTGCAAAATGCAGTTTATTTTGGACAGTTGCGAAAAATTCTTTTGTTTCTTCTACATTTGCGGAATAGTCAATAGAAGTAGCATAAATATCAGTAATTTTTTGATAAGACATCCGCTCACTTGCGCGAATCTCACGGATGTCTTCCATCAATTCATCAAAATATCGCGCATCAAATCTACTGCCATATATGAAGCGGTCTTTGTCCAGAGTCCAGCCCTTGATAATGTAATTTTTAAGTTTATCCGTTGCCCAGATTCTAAACTGCGTTCCCCTTGTTGTATTTACGCGATACCCAACTGCTATAATAGCTTCTATAGAATAATGTTTTGTCTTATATTTCTTTCCATCAGAGGCAGTTATTAAGAAATCCTTAATAACTGAATCCTGTTCCAACTCTTTTTCTTTAAAAATACTTTTTAGATGCATGTTTACATTAGGGGTTGTTGTTTCAAACAATTCTGCCATAAGCTTTTGTGTAAGCCATAGGTTTTCTTCAAAAAACAACACACCAATTTTTATTTTGCCATCTTCGGTTTCATAAATTGCTATTTGATTGTCCTGTAATTTTCTTTTACGTTTCATATTTTTTAAATAATCTGATTCTCAATGGCTATAATAATCTCTTTTGAAAGATCCTTTTGTCTTTCTTTTTCTTTAAGTAGATAATCTTCACCAAGTTCCTGTTTTAATTTTGCTATTTCTTCAGCAGTCTTTTTATGGTTCTTTTTTGCTCTGTCAGTAGATTTTTCGATACTAAATTCTAGATTTGCAATACGACGGAGAGTGTAGTCCGATAAAGTACCGTAATCAATAATATCTTCGCGCATGGTCCTTATAAAATCCATATGAGGCATTATTTCATCCCATGGCTTTGAAATGAAACTTTTGAGATTGTTTAATGCTCGCTGCTCAAGACTCTGCTCGCTTAAGGGAATGAATTTATGCTCTTTTCTGGTTCTTACTTTTTCGTATGACCTCCAAAATTTACTGCTTAAAGATAGGGCAGGTTCTGTTTTCTCACAGGCAATATGGTCATATATCTCTTCCAGGGTTATTTCAATGGCATCTTTTTTATCATCATCATTATAAGCAAGGGCATGTATATACATTCGTCCTTTTTTTATAAAAACAAGCAATTCATTTTCTTTAAACCTTTTACCGACCTTTATTCGCGGAGGAAATTTTCTGATTTCTTTTATAAGTTCTGGAAATTGTTTCTGTATTTTTAAAAATTCTTTTAATACCTTTGTATGGAATCCTTCCTCCTCTAAGGAGTCAGGATTTTCCTGTATTCTTTCAAAAAGGCCGGAAGGCGTGGGCTCCTCGTCAATATCAAATATCTTGGCATCTTCTCCAAGCGTATTGTGAATAAGGAACATTTTCTGCTCAGCGATCTCCCGGCTTTTAACAATCGTTGCACCTTTTTCAGTCGGAAAAAAATTTATCAGAAAGAGCTCATTAAAGACTTTTTTACTGATACGGTTAATACGGCCAACACGCTGAATAACACGGATAGGATTCCATGGGATGTCATAATTTACAACCATTCCTGCACGGTTTAGATTGTAGCCCTCTGAAATTCTATCTGTAGCAAGCAAAATATCATAATTATCTTCCTGCTCTTTAACGGAAGCATCAAAATTTTTATTGATATGGATTATTCTATTAGCTGACAGGTTCTTGCCGGCAACTAAAAGCTTCTTGCCAAATCTTTTTTTCAGTATTGGTTCAAGATAATTTACAGTGTCGGAATATTCAGAAAATATAATAATCTTTCTCTTTGGCTCGTCCATATCCGGTTTTTTACTAAGTACATCTTCTATATTTTTTATAAGGCAATCAGCCTTGGGGTCTTCCCTTACCAGATCTAATTCTATTAATTCATTTAATATAGCATCAAATAAATCCAGGTCAGATTTTATATGAGCAATAAAATCATCCTTATAAATAAATTCATTAATATTATATATCCTGTTATTTTTAGGATAATCTCCATCAAGAAGCTTTTCGGCAAATTCTTCCAGCCTCTCTTCGATTTCTTCTACATCAAGATCGTATATTTTTTCTAGAAGCATTCGGTCAAGGATGAATTTGCCTGTCTTATCTATAAATTCTAAAACATGTGTGGTGATCTTTTTAAAATTTTTAATACTCTGTTCGAATGAACCAAAAGAACTTTCAAACCGCTTTACAATCAAGCGCCGCATAAAATCATACAAGTTTTTCTGCTGGAAATATTGAAAATTTTCTTTTTCGGTTAATTTCTCTCCGGCAATTTTCTCTCGCTTTATTTCATATTCAAATGGTCTGTAGATCGCACCTTTAAACTGGCCGCCATTCTCTGGCTCGCCGAAGTATTCGCTAATAATCCTGTCATAGAATTCAGATTGCTTCTTAGATAATTCAAAATACCATTCTTTCGGGTCTTCTAATTTTGACAAATTTTCAATTTCTTTTTTATAAAAAGGATTATTTTGTAGGTCCAGACGGTTTCTTCGTATAATTATAGGTTCAATAACATCTCTTATCTGCTTTGCCAGATAATGGGAGTGCTTCCCTACCATGTCCAGCTTGATATCCCTCCCGCCAAACATAGTTTCATAATATTTTTCTGCCTTTTTCCTTTTTACTTCATCCGGTGAATTCCAATATTTTTTAATATAGCCAAGCCGGTCAAATGCGCCTTTAAAATGCTTGAATTTATCGACGAGATTATTTTCAAGCGTAATGGCTGACTTTTTTGGAATAATAAATAATTTTAAAAGTGATAAAATATCTCCCGGCTTATTATTAAAAGGAGTAGCGGTGAGTAGGATCACAATTTTATTGCGGCAGATGTTTTTTAAAAATTCATAGTCTCTTGTATCCTGATTTCTGAAGCGATGCGCTTCATCAATAATAATAACTTCAATATCCTTTGCTTTATGAATAAATTTACTAATATCTTCCAGTTCTCCAAGTGATCTGACTTCCCAGTCATACAACCCAAATTCTTCTACGTACTTTTTCCAGCCTGAATTTTTATTTTTATCTCCTTTAAGTCCAGGCGGACAGATAACGATGCCTCTTTTTCTGAGTTCCTTAGCAATGCAGCAAGCAACCACTGTTTTTCCCAATCCCACTACATCAGCGATAATAACGCCGTTATTTTTCTCTATAATTGCCATAGCCTGCCTTACAGCGTCCAGTTGATACTGATATGGGGTGTAGTTATTATCTTCAAGTAATGTTACTAATGACTGGCCGATTTCCTTTTTTTCAAATGAATCCAAATAGGTTTTTAAAACCAGGACAAAGGCATCAAATGGTGTAATTTCTTTAACAAGAGTCTCATTTTCTATGGTTTCAATAAGTCTTTTTTTTATAATATCATCTTCCGTTATCTCTACAGCATTTTTCCATAATGCATCAAAATAGTCTTCCGCATCTTTAAACCCATAATCACTGATCTCAACATTAAACTCTTCCTGCGTTGTCAGTCCGGCTTTAGTTAGATTGCTGCTACCGGTTATAAATAGATTTTTCCTTCCGATCTGTCCTTTTTCAAGTTTGAAAATATATATTTTTGCATGGTTGGGATTATAGCTCTTTCGAATCACCAACCTGTCTTTTTTTATTAGTTCTATAAAAAATTTAACCTGCTCATAAAATTCTTGCGTATCGAATTCTTCTCTATTAACAGAATTTTTTACTGATTGTAGAAATTTATAACTTCTTTCCTCGTCAGACAGTTCACTGTCTGGTTCAGCTAATTCAAGAATACCTTTATTGGTTTTATCGACATTTAAACCGACTAATACTTTTATTTTTGTATTAGGGTTTTGTTTTAATCCGTTATAAAGTTCATAGATTCCGGAAAAGTAAAAGAAGCCTACTAAAAATTTTAGTTCTTCACTTTTAGAGATAAGCTCGACTAAGCGATTTTTTAAATTATCCGATTCACTATTAGTAATAAAGTTTTTCATAATTTATTTCATCAAATCATCAATGATAACGCCTAAAGCATCCGCGATCTTTTTAACAGTTTCAATCCGTGGATCAGGCGTTGATCCTGCTTCAATTTTAGCAATTGTATG
>CAZDNU010000063.1:0-3385 GCA_964506865.1 uncultured Fusobacteriales bacterium
AGAGAAAATCTTATGCAGATATTATACTTGAAGAAAGAGTTCGTAATTCAATATACAGAGTAAATCCAAAATCAGCAAGAGAAGCAAAAGAAGAAGCAATAAGAAAAATAATATATTTAGACAGTCCTTCTATGATTGTTAATAACAAAACATTTCATAAAATGATAACTGACGGAATAGATGTAACATACCACGATGGAAAAGATGGAGAAAAAAGCGAAAAAATATTTTTATTTGACTTTAAAAATCCTGAAAATAACGAATTTTTAATTCTAAATCAATTTACTATAATTGAAGCAGGCAGAAACAGAAGACCTGATTTAATTGTATTTGTAAATGGATTGCCTATTGTAGTAATAGAATTAAAATCAGCAATTAATGAAGAGACCACAATAAATAAAGCATATAACCAACTTCAAACATATAAAAACGATATTTCTTCACTTTTTTATTATAACTGCTTTATGGTAATATCAGACGGAGTAAATGCAAAAGCAGGAACAATAACATCTGATGAAGAGAGATTTATGAATTGGCGAACGATAGATGGCACAACATTAAGCCCATTATCAGAGCCGAAACTTGAAGTATTGATAAAAGGAATGTTTCAACAAGATAGATTACTTGATATTATTAAAAATTATATACTTTTTCAAACAGATGGAGAAGAGACAATAAAAATACTTGCTGCATATCATCAATATTTTGCAGTAAAAAAAGCAGTAACCCATACCAAAACCGCAAGTTCTGAAAAAGGTGATAGAAGAATTGGGGTAGTTTGGCACACACAAGGAAGCGGAAAAAGTCTGTCAATGGTATTTTATGCAGGGCAATTAATCCAAAATCTTGATAATCCTACAATAGTGGTATTAACAGATAGAAATGACCTTGATGAACAACTATTTAATACATTTTCAAAAGCAAAAGATATATTGAGACAGACACCAAGACAGGCAACAAATAGAAAAGAGTTAAGAGAGCTTTTATCAGTAGAAAGTGGTGGAATTGTATTTACAACAATACAAAAATTTACACCTGGCGAAGATAACGATTTTATGCCTGTATTAACAGATAGAAAAAATGTAATTGTAATGGCAGATGAAGCACACAGAAGCCAATACGGATTAAATGCAAAAACCGTTGCAACACAATCGGTAGGGGCGAACCTGCGTGTTCGCCCAGATGTTAAACAAAACAACGATTTAATGGTAGCAGAAAAATCAATTCCATTCAACGTAGGGGCAGATTCCGTATCTGCCCGAAACGGTATAAAAATAAAATACGGATATGCAAAATATATGAGAGAGGCAATTCCTAATGCAAGTTTTATCGGATTTACAGGAACACCAATTGAAATGGAAGATAAATCTACATTGGCAGTATTCGGAAATTATATAGATGTATACGATATGACACAATCAGTAGAAGATAAAGCAACTGTAAAAATATACTATGAAAATAGAATTATAAAATTGCTGGTGGACGAAGAAGAACTAAAAATTATGGATGACGAAATAGATGATATTATGGAAGGACAGGAAGAATATACAGCAGAAAAAACCAAAACAAAATGGGGAAGACTTGAAGCAATCGTTGGAGCAGAAGATAGAGTAAAAAAATTAGCTGAAGATATTGTAAAACACTATGAAATGAGAGAAAGCACAATGTTTGGGAAAGCAATGATTGTGTGTATGAGCAGAAGAATTTGTATTGATTTATATAATGAAATTGTAAAAATAAGACCTGAGTGGCATAGCGAAGATAAAGAAAAAGGAAAAATAAAAATTGTAATGACAGGAAGTGCAAGCGACCCTGAATATTGGCAAAAACATATTGGGGATAAAAAATACAGAAGAGATTTAGCCAAAAGAATGAAAAATAATGATGATGAATTGAAAATTGTAATCGTTCGTGATATGTGGCTGACTGGTTTTGATGTGCCGAGTATGCATACTATGTATATTGATAAACCTATGGGTGGACATAATTTAATGCAAGCAATAGCAAGAGTAAACAGAGTATTTAAAGATAAAGAGGGCGGACTTGTAGTTGATTATCTCGGAATTGCAGAAAGCCTGAAAAGTGCTTTGAAACAATATACAGAATCAGATAGAAGTACAACAGGAGCAGATATATCAAAGGAAGCTCTATACGTAATGATTGAAAAATATGAGATTATAAAAGATATGTTTTATAAGTATGATTATAAAGGGTATTTTTCAGAAAATCCTGTTCATAGAATGAGAGCTATATCAGGAGGAATGAATTTTATACTCGAAAAAGAAAGAGAAGAGAAAGAAGCAAAAAAGGATTTTATTAAAATAGTAACAGAGCTTGCAAAATCTCATGCTTTATGTGTTACAACTGATAAAGGGAGAGAATTAACTCTTGAAATAAGCTATTTTAAAGCAGTAAAAGCAAGTCTTGTTAAATTAGAACAAGGAGATTTTAGAAGGACGATATTAACAGAAGAAAAATTGAATCATAGAATGAAACAGATAGTATCAAACTCTATTATTTCAGAAGATGTAATTGATGTATTTGAATCATTAAATATAAAAAAACCAGATATTTCAATTTTATCAAGTGAATTTTTGGAAGAGGTCCGAAAAACACCGCATAAAAATTTGGCAGTTGAATTATTGAAAAGGTTATTAATGGATAAAGTAAAAGTTATGGCAAGAAGTAATCTTATTCAATCGAAGAAATTTTCAGATTTAATTCAAAATGCTGTAACCAGATATAAAAATAAAGCAATTACTAATGCAGAAGTAATTGAAGAGCTTTTGAAAATGGCAAAAGAATTTGAAGAAGCCGAAAAACAGGGCGATAATTTAGGATTAACAAAAGAAGAGATAGCTTTTTATGATGCTTTGACTGCTGATAATGTGGTAAAAGAGCTTATGGAAAATCAAGTATTAATTCAGATAGCACATGAATTAACTGAAAGTATAAGAAATAGCATGACTGTTGACTGGGCAATAAAAGAGAGTGCAAGAGCTACAATGAGAAAATCAATAAAAAGATTATTAAGAAAATATAAATATCCACCTGAAAATCAAGAACAGGCACTTGAAATAGTAATGAAACAAGCGGAACTAATGTGTGGAAATGAAATAAAAAACAGATAAGCAAGAATATACCAGCGGACATCGTGTCCGCCTAAGCCTTAAAAAAATGGGGGCGATTTTAAACCTTTGAAAAAGGACATAAAAAATCAATCATAAAAATATATATGCTTACAACAAAGCCCAGACTGGTGACGATGTATAACAGGCTATATATGCTTTCGCCAAGCCCTTGCGGGACAGGACTAAGCTCATTAAGAGCAAAGCTCTAAAATTCGCTACGTCCTTCTAAGGCTCAAGCACATCGTATGATACGC
>CAZDNU010000064.1:0-1647 GCA_964506865.1 uncultured Fusobacteriales bacterium
TATTATTTTTTCTTCCTGTTCTGTAAGTTTTACTTTAAAAAAAACTCTTTTTATCAAATATTTCAGATCTTTTTTTTGATCATAACTTCTTTTTTGAGAAGCCTCTATAAAATATTTTCGTAACAAAGGTTTGTCTACTATCTCAAACTTTTCATTCTTTTCTTCCAATTCTTTGATAAGTTCATTGGTATAAATATCTATATACTCATCACCTATCTTTACTTTTCTTGCATGTTGGAAAATTAAAGTATCAACTTTATTCTTACGATACTTTACCCCATTAAAATAGGTATTCCATAGCATCTTTGGTAATACTGATAATTTTTCTGTATATGATTTTTTTACAGATGTATGTGCCTGTCCGTATAATCCTGTTTTTTCAGTTATTCTTTTTACAGTGGGAAACCTTACTAATTTCCAAAAATATACTCCTTGTATCTTTTGATTAAATAAGTCATACTTTTTTTCTACTTCCCATATATTTTCACAAATTTCTTTTATTGTCATTTTTTCACCAACTTCTTAATTTCTTTATTAAAATATATACCTGCTATTATTACCACTAATAAAATTTTATAAATAAGTTGTATCCAATAAATTCTAAAGGAAAAATTTAGGTATAACAATGTAAAAATTACCAAGATAGGTAAATTTATAATTACATTCTTTTCTTTAATAACTTTTTCTTTAAGTATAAATTTTGCATTTATATAGTGTAATGCAAATAATAAAAAATAGGAAATTAATGTCGTCCAAGCAGCTGCAATATAACCATATTTAGGGATAAACATATAATTTAATCCTATATTTACAAATCCAGCTATAAATGTAAATAATGAAATAAGACCTGTTTTCTTTCTATAAAAAGTATAGCCTGCATAAAGAGTATACAGAAAAACTCCTATATATCCCATAATTACTATTGGTACTATTTCAAGGGCTTTAAAATATTTCTCATCAGCCATTATCATAACTATTTCTCTGCTAAATAATATTAATCCCAATGATATTAGAAATGTTATTTTTATATATTTTTCACCTAAGTTTTCAATATTTTCATATGCTTTATTCTTTAAGTTCTCATAAAAAATAGGCATCCAAGACTTATTCATCGACATTACAAATACATTCATCAGCATCCCTATATTATAAGCAAAAGAATATAACCCTGTTTCATAGCTACCTGAGATTTGATTTATTATAACTCTATCAAATTGTGCCAATATAAATCCTGATAAAGCATGCGGAATAAGTGGAACTCCAAATGATAATGCATATTTTACATGTTGCTTTTCAAATTTGAATTTAGATAGCTTTATTAAGTTATTTATAACAAAAATAAAAATAATCCCAGAAGTTATTAATTGAGCATAAACTTTACCCATATATCTATTTTCTTTCAATAAATACACCCAAATAATTGCTATTGCTACTGTTATAATATTTCTAATTACTGATATACTTGCATATTTTTCACTTTGTTGACTAGCTTGTAAATAAGCTAATTCAATTTGAGTAAAGAATCCAAAGCTACTTACCACTACTGCTATAAAAAATAGATTACCATTTATGGCAAAAAATGAAGCTAATTGATCTCTTATGAAGAATATTATTATCAATAGTATAGCATTTATTACTAATAAAAAA
>CAZDNU010000065.1:0-2444 GCA_964506865.1 uncultured Fusobacteriales bacterium
TTAGTAATTTTTCTCAAACAGTTTGCAGGAGATTTTCGAAAAAATTTAAAAAACTCTGTGGGAAAATAAATATTTGATATTATTGCATTTTGCAGCTGCTTAAAATCGGTATATGTATACTTGCTTCTATATAATCGTGATTGTTAGAGATAATATCTTTTTTGTACCGTACGAAGTCATCTAATTCATCACGGACAGTATATCCGGAATTTGGAATAGCCTGCCCATAAATGTATCTGTATGCGTCAAGGATTTTTAGAAAATGTCCTTTGTGGAAGAAAACAAGATATTTTGATTTAGGTATTGATTGAATCTCAAATTGATTTTTATTATTTTCAAAATTATTGATTTTAATGCTTGCAAAATATTTGAATTTTTTTTCAGATAGATCACTTTGACAAAAGCCATAAACAAAATTTTCTTTTACCTTATTTTTCACACTATCTACTTCGTTAAAAAAATCAAACCATAAACTTTCTATGGAACGTTCATGTTGAAAATCCTTTAAAGTAGTTATACAGCTTTTGCCTGCTACTTTAAATGCAGGAATTTCAACTACTTTAGAATTCAAAATAGTTCCCGAATCCTTATTTCCAAGGTAGACACCCAATATATCAAACTTTTTTTCATAGAAATCAAAATTTTTACTTTTTTTCAATTCACTTGGCGTTAAATTAAAGTACCGTTTAAATGCTCTTGTAAATACTTCATGCGAATTAAAAAGGTATCTATCTGAAATTTCCAAGATAGTCTTGCTTGAATATATTATTTCTTGTGCAGCATTAATAAGTTTTCTTTTTCGTATATAATTCATTAAAGTATCTCCAACAATAGCTTTAAACATTCGATGAAAATGAAACTTAGAAATATGAGCCATTTTTGCTATATAACTCAAGTCTAATTCACTATTAAGATTATTTTCGATATAGTCTATAATTTTTTGCATATTTTCATAATAATCCATTATATATCACCTTCTAAAATAAACTTGAATTTAGTAAAGTTTACCATAAATTTCAAAAAAAATCTTGATCTTTTTTGCTATATTATTATATAAGAAAAACTGAAAAAACACAAGGCTTTTTAGAGTGAATCGAAATTGTATAATACTTGAAAACTCTACTTATATGTGCTATACTAGCGATATATATTATAGCGATTTTGTCTAGTGAATAATTTTTTATAAAAAAAAATAGAAAATATCAAGTTGTTGTTAGTATTTTGATAAAGCATTTGGAATGAAATTGAATAAAAATGATTTGCTTGCAATTTTTTGGCTAGCTAATAATAGGAGGTATATTTTATAAATTAGTTTATAAAATAAAATTAATATGAAAAAAGATGATATTAAAATTAATTCAAAATTAATTCAAATGTATTTCAAGAGTATATGCATAATTTCTATACCGATAATGCTTTTTTCTCTTATGATAATGGGATCATATTTTAGATATATTTTTATACTTTTGATGATATTTAATGCTATAGTCTTATTTTTTTTATATGTCCTAATATATCCTTGGACACATAGTAAGATTATAAAGGATAAGCAAATTGTAACGAAGGGATTTTTCTGGAAAATAGATATAAATAACATAAAATACATAAATGTAGTAGAAATTTGGGACTTATACTTTGTAAGTATTCATAAAAATATAAAAAAGAAAATAGTCCTTGCCATTGCCACAGGAAACGAGGATTTGGAAATATTAAAAAGGGAGTTGACCAATTTAAAAGAGATCAATCACACTAAAGTAAAAATAATTTATCCAATTATTTTTTTCATATTGCTTGATGTTATTTTTTATTTAACTGCGGTGACTTGGATACATTCTAGATATGAGGTAGCCTCAATTGTTCCGAAAAAGATTATTAGTCAAAATTTTGATGGATTTAATGGGACTAGTCATTCTCGAGATGCTATAATTTTTAATATTCCTTCCAAATATATCAAACTAAAACGTACACAACAAAGTTTATATTTTGCAGATAGAGATAAGAGAATTTTAATAAATTTTGGAAATTATGATATGGATTATAGCAAATTTAGATTTTTTTATAAAAGATTGAATATAAAAAATAGTTATGATATGCTTCGTATGGCATATTACTCAAAATATCCTTTATATTTTTTAAATTTCAAAAGCAAATTTATTCAAAGCTATAAAGGAATGAAGGTTTATGAATATGCAGGTCAAAAAAATTTATCTTTTATCACAGAATTTTATGATGCAAGCTTAAAAAAATATAAATGTACTTTATTTATATATAATCTGAAATACGGCAAAGAGATTAACGTAATCTTGGTAGGGGACACTCCATTTACGCAAGAGTTTTGGATGAAAATGGTAAACTCTATTGATGTAAAATATGTGCAAAAAGAAAATAGAATTGAAAACAATATAAAAGATTTGATGGTATTAGAAGAAAGGAAAAATAGATGA
>CAZDNU010000066.1:0-3756 GCA_964506865.1 uncultured Fusobacteriales bacterium
GGGACTATAGCCGATAGAGAAAACCTACTTGTGCAGACCCCGCAAGGTTTCAAAGATAGATTTAAGGTAGATGTTAGAGTAAAAAATGAAGTGTTAAAAATAGATCGAAATAAAAATAAAGTAGTGGTGAAAGATCTAAAATCAGGAAAAGAGTATAGTGAAGGTTATGATTACTTGATACTTTCGCCAGGAGCAGAACCATTTAAACCAAATATAGATGGTATAGGATCAGAAAGAATATTTACACTTCGAAATATACCTGATATGGACAAAATAATAGCAAAAGTAGAGCACGATAAACCTCGTAGAGCCGTAGTAATAGGTGGAGGATTTATAGGAATAGAAGTGGCAGAAAATTTATTGGAAAAAGATATAAAAGTAACATTGATAGAAGCAGCAAATCAAATATTGGCGCCGTTAGATTATGAAATGGCAGCAATAATACATTCTCATATGAAAGATAAAGATATAGAACTGTATCTAAGTGATGGAGTAAAGGGATTTGAAGATAAATCAGACTTTACTTTGGTGCATTTAAAAAGTGGAAAAACAATAAAAGCTGATATGATTGTAATGGCGATAGGCGTAAAACCTGAAATAAAACTTGCTAAAGAAGCTGATTTGGAGATAGGAAATAGACAAGGTATAGTTGTAGATAAATATCTAAAAACTAAGGATGAGAAGATATATGCTATAGGAGATGCCATAGAAGTAAAACACTGGATAAACCAAGAAGCGACATTGATACCGCTTGCTTGGCCTGCAAATAGACAGGGAAGAATAGTAGCTGATAATATAGTATTTGGAAATAAAACAGAGTACAAAGGAACTTTAGGTACAGCAATATTAAAAGCGTTTGACTTAACTGCTTCAGCTACAGGTCTAAATGAAAAAACTTTGATAAGATTGAAATTGGATTACGAAAGTATACAAATACATAGTAGTTCGCATGCATCATATTATCCAGGAGCTAGCCCAATAGCAATCAAACTTTTATTTGATAAAGCAGGTAAAATATTAGGAGCACAGGCAGTAGGCATGGAAGGAACTGATAAAAGGATAGATGTAATTGCTACAGCGATAAAAGCTGGACTGACTGTATATGACCTACCGGATTTGGAGTTAGCGTACGCACCTCCATTTGGTTCTGCAAAAGACCCTGTGAATATAGCCGGGTATGTAGCAATAAACACTCTAAATGGCTCTATGAAGATTATACATTGGGACGAGATAAAAGATTTAGATGCTACAACTTCTACTTTACTTGATGTAAGAACAAAAGAAGAATATGAGCTGGGGACCATAAAAGATGCGATCAATATAGATTTAAATACTTTAAGAGAAAATTTGGATAAATTGGATAAAAACAAAGAGATAATAGTATTTTGTCAAGTAGGTTTGCGAGGATATCTTGCTTATAGAATATTGGAGCAGAATGGATTTAAGGCGAAAAATCTAACAGGAGGCTATAAAACATATTCTTATGCAGTAGATAAGCAGGAAAACCCTGATATATTTGATTATGAACAGATAAAAGCAGTGAACCTCGAACCTGTAAATAAAACGGAGGAAAAAGCTGAAAAAGCTACTGGAGATAGCAAAGAGTATGAAATAGATGCAATTGGGTTGCAGTGTCCGGGGCCGATAATGAAAACTTATAAAACTATACAAGATGTCAATGTGGGAGATATACTTACGGTAAGATCAAGTGATACTGGTTTTGCAAAAGATATAAAATCGTGGGCAAATAAGACTGGAAATGATTTATTGGATGTAAGTATAGACAAGGGGATTGTTACAGCAAAGATAAAGAAAGGGAAAGTAGAGGAAAAGGATTCTCGAGACAGTACAAAAGCTATAAATACAAGCGAAAATAAAACTATTGTAGTTTTTAGTAACGATATAGATAAAGTAATGGCAAGTTTGATTATTGCTAACGGAGCTATGGCTATGGGGAAAAAAGTAACATTATTTTTCACGTTTTGGGGACTGAGTGTATTAAGAAAAGAGATAAGTCCAAAAGTACAGAAAGGATTTATGGAAAAGATGTTTTCATTTATGTTGCCAAAAGGTGTAAGCAAATTGAATAGTATATCAAAGATGAATATGTCTGGCATGGGTGCGGTAATGATAAAAAAAGTCATGAAAGATAAAAATGTAGATAGTCTACAGGATCTATTACAAAGTCTACTGGATAATGGAGCTAAGCTTATAGCGTGCACTATGTCTATGGATGTAATGGGTATACAAGCAGAGGAATTAATAGATGGAGTAGACCTTGGAGGAGTAGGCGCTTACTTAGGAGAAGCAGAAGAAGCGAATCTAAATTTATTTATATAAGTGAATACATACTTCCTTGATAAAGTGGCAGCAGATTAAAAATATTTGCTGTCATTTTGTTATAAGCGGTAGAAATTTCTTAGCAAGTCATTAATTAAAGTTTTCAGGTCTTGAAGTGTGGGTCTTATCTAAGCAAATCTTCGAAAGTAGTGACTTAGATTTGCTTAGAGTTTGTTCACCTAGAGGGATTGCACGAGGCGAAAGCGTAAAGATAAATATTATGAACCTAAAAAAAGTTAAAAGGAGATGATTTAAATGGGAAAACTATTTAAGGGTGTAAGTTCTCTAATATGGGATACACTGAGTATGATTTATGAAAAATATTCTAAAAATAAATGGATATTTAATTTTGTTTTTATGATAATAGTATTTTATTTTGCATATACACATATTTTTAATACAAATTTTCCATATAAAGAAGAATATTTGGCTGATTCCGGACTTATCATAATATTACCAATTATCGTAGGTTTTTTTGCAATAGGCGTATCAATATATTATTATAAAAAAGTAAAAAGAATGCATACAGAAGATTTAAGTGACGAAATGAAAGAGATAGCTGATATCATACAGCAGGGGGCAATTGTATATCTAAAAAAGCAATATAAAGTAGTTTCGATATTTTTTATAGTTATGTTTATAATTTTTCAGATATTGGTATTTGCAGGTTTGGATCACCCGATAAAACCATTTGCATTTCTTACAGGTGGTTTCTTTTCGGCATTATCAGGATATTTAGGCATGAAAATAGCAACTTATGCTAATGTCAGGACAGCTTATGCATGCAAAGAAAGTATAGACAAAGGGCTGTATGTGGCGATGAGGGCAGGATCAGTTATGGCTTTTGTAGTCTTGGGATTTATAATACTTGATGTTAGCTTTTGGTTTCTATACTTATCTTTACGTTTTGGGGTAGCGTTTGCTACAGAAATTATAATTAGCTTTGGGATAGGAGCATCATTAGTAGCTATGTTTGCAAGACTAGGCGGAGGTATATACACGAAGGCCGCAGACGTTGGGGCTGACTTAGTGGGAAAAATAGAAGCTGATTTACCGGAAGATTCACCAAAAAATCCAGCTTCTATTGCGGATAATGTAGGAGATAATGTGGGAGATATAGCAGGGATGGGAGCTGATTTACTTGAAAGTCTGGATGCGTCATTATTAGCAGCATTAGTAACAGGAGTTTCTGCAGCTCGTGCATTAAACTTAAGTCCAAATTTATCATTTTTGTTGGTAATATTTCCATTGATTTTTATATCGGTAGGGGTTATAGGAAGTTTTATAGGGATAAAATTTGTAAGATTACCTAAATTTTCAAAAGAACAAAAGATATTGGACTCTATGGAAAAAGGACATTGGATAACAATTGGGATAAATATATTTTTTATAATAGTATTGTCAAATATATTTTTG
>CAZDNU010000067.1:0-4549 GCA_964506865.1 uncultured Fusobacteriales bacterium
TTATTATAGAAGGAGAAATGATGAAAAAAAGATTATTTATTATATTAATAATAGTATTATTCAATTATACAATAGGATCATCTCAAGAAAAAACCAATCATATAGTAAAAGAAGGAGAAACGCTGTATCAAATATCAAAACAATATAATGTTTCTATTGAGAAAATCAAGGAGTTAAATGGACTGACATCAAGTACGATATTTCCAGAAGATATGTTGAAAATACGAGAGAGCAAGCAAAATATACATATAGTAGAAAAAGGTGAAAGTTTGTGGGAAATATCAAAACAGTATGGTATAAATATTCAAACAGTGAAAAATATTAATGGTCTAAAAAATAATATAATTTATGAGGGACAACATTTGAAGTTAGGAGAAGAAAAAGAAAAACAATTACCGTTTAGCGAGTATATTGTAGCGTCTGGAGATACTTTGTCAGGAATAGCGAGAATACACAAGATGACCCTCAAAAACCTCATGCAGCTAAATAAGTTAAAAAGTACTACAATATATAAAGGTCAAAGATTAAAAGTGAGAAGTCTAACATCAAGTTTTGATTTAAAAAAATATGAAAATTTATTTTCAGGAAAAATAAAAATAGACAAAAAGCCAATAATTTATGGTGGTGATTATTATTACTATAGAGCGCCAAAAGCAACACAACAAAAGCATAAAAATTATTATGAAGATCCTGCATATAGACTAGAGACTCTTTACAAGCAAGCTGAAATTTTGAAAAAAAACTTAGATAAAAAAATATCAAAATATAGAAAGATAAGTAATAAATTAAGCGGAGTGAAAATATTGCTTGATCCTGGCCACGGAGGGATAGATCCAGGAGCAATTGCCCGGGGAAAAGATAAAACAGGTACGTTTTATATAACTGAAGATGAGTATGTCTATGATATTGCGCTTCGAATGTACATATTGCTAAAGCTTCACGGAGCAGAAGTAGAGCTGACTGTACTTAGTCCAAATCATTTGATACGAGAAGGCAGTAATACTTTTGTAAATGAAAAAAATGAAGTATATAATAGAAAATATCTAAGATACAAAAGAACTAAACTACCAAATGGAAATGGCGCAAGCCTGAGCAAAAGAATAGAGATTGCAAAAAACTTTTTTGGGCAAAGTAGAAATAAAAAAATATTTATAAGTCTTCATGCAGATAATTTCATATATTTGCCAGAAACAACTTCAATCCTATACTATGGGAACGGAAAAATAACGGATAAGAAGTCAAAATTAGCTGCCGAGAAATTATTGCCATTTTTAGGTGCAGGTTCGTACACGAAGCCGAGAAGACTAAGGGTACTTAGTGGTAACCCTGCAGATATAAAATTTATGATAGAAACTAAGAATTTAGCATACAAATCACAAATATGGGAAATGAAATCGGGTAAATTACGACAGCGTGAAGCAGAAAAGATAGTGTTAGGGATATTAGAAAATCTTGGTATATGAAAATAAGATTAAGATGTGCTATTAATTTCTTAAAAGGCTTGGCGCATTCTTAAAATTTTATTTTGAAAAATGGAAAGAAAGTTGACAAAAAGAAAAAAACATGGTAATATCTTATTATGTTGTACTTATACTGTATTAAAAAGCAGAAAAAAGTACAAAAAGCTCATTATTGACTGTAAAACTATCTAATTTTTGTAGAAAAGAAATTTTGTTTGAAAAAAGAACTCTAATTTTAGTGAAGTGTTTGGAAAGAGAAACAACTGAATAATTGTATATTGAGACTCAAGAAGTCCATGCAAAACATTTAAAGTGCGTAATAACCTTTGCGCTTGCTTCGAATTTTTTTGCAAGGACTTCTTTGCTATGTTTACGGGAAAGGTACTTTAACTATAGATGCAGCAAGAACAAAAAAAGATTTTGAGAGTTTGGAGAAAGAAGTTTAATTATTAGAAAAATCAGAAAGAAGACTTAAAAAGGGAATTTGAAAAAAAGGGGGTCTATTTTCGAACACTGTAATTAACAAAGTTGAATTTTCTCAAAATTAAAAAGTTAAAACAAACTACTTATTTAAAGATGATTGGAATAGGATGATTATCTTAAATAAGTGTGGGATACATAAAAAATAAAAAAAGCGTTGTGGGGAAATGATGGAAATTTTGGCTAGTGGGAGAGCATTATAAAATTACATAAAAAATAAAAAAATGGGAGGAATGTAAAGTGAAAAAGTGTTTATTAGTTTTATTGGTTTTACTTTTTGTTGGGTGTATCAATGAAAAGGGTAGTGTAGAAAAAGAGGGTAACACAGAAGAGGTAGCTACAGAAACAACAAGATTGATATTTGGTATGAAAGACACAGGTAGTAAGAGAAATGCAGGAGCAAATCTTGAAAGTGTAAAAGCGGTGGTAGAAAAATATGCAGCAGGAGCAAAACGTGGAAGTGCAGATATAAAAATAGAAAGAGTGCACTCAACGGATGCGGTAGTAAAAAGATATCTTGACAAAAATCCAAACAAAAGATCAATGGCAACAGAAGAGCTAGAAACAGAAGCTGTAAATAATATTGAAAATGAATATGAAAAAGCTTTGTACTTGGATTATCAAGTAGAATTACCAAAAGGTTCTGCGATATCAGAAATAATGGAAGAATTAAAAGAAAATGCAGACGTAGATTATGTACAAAAAGATAACTTAAATGAAATGAAATATACTCCAAATGATCCGTATTTTACTACAAATCCAAGAGATACTCAGAGATTGTGGGGAATAAAAGCTATAGGTGCAGATGAGGCATGGGATATAGCACAAGGCGAAGATATAATAGCGGCTGTAGTGGATTCAGGAGTAGATCCAAATCATCCCGATCTAAGAAACAACTTATGGAGAAATGCTCAAGGAACTCATGGATATGATTTCTCTGATAAAGATAACGACCCAACGGACGCTGATGGGCATGGAACTCACGTAGCAGGAACAATAGGTGCAACTGCAAACAACGGTATAGGTGTAGCAGGAGTAGCTCCAAAAGTAAAAATATTAGCTGCAAAAATATTCCCAAATGCATATGATTCAGTATGTTCAAATGCATTAAGATATGCTGTAGACAATGGAGCGAAAGTTATAAACAATAGCTGGGGGCCTACAAATAGAAGCGCTTCAAATCCAGTAGTAGAAAGAGCAATAGATTATGCACACTCAAAAGGTGTAGTAGTAGTATTTGCTGCAGGAAACTCAAATGATAATGCTGATTATTATTCTGGTGCAAACTACAGCAAAACTATATCAGTAGCAGCAGTAGATCATTATTATAAAAGAGCAAGCTTTTCAAACTATGGTAGTACAGTAGACATAGCAGCACCAGGAGTAAGAATAGTAAGTACATGGCCAGGAGGAAAATATAATAGCATACAAGGTACTTCAATGGCTGCTCCACATGTAACAGGACTTGCAGCAGTAATGTTATCAAAAAATCCTAACCTTACAAATGAGCAAGTAAGATCGATATTAAAAGGAACTGCTACAAAAGTAAATGACAGCTCTATAGGGGCAGGAGTAATAGATGCACACGAAGCATTGAAATATGTGGCTAACTTAGATGGTGGAGACGACAATGACGATGATGATAGTGATGACGAGCCAGTTGTTTCAAATCCAAAAATAACTGCTCTTAGCAAAGAAGTAAAAGCTGGTGGAACAATAACTATACAAGGTACTGATTTTACTGATAAAGTAGGGAAAGTATTGATGGCAGGAAGCAAAACGTATACATTAAGGGTAACAAACTGGTCAAATACAGAAATAAAAGCTGTATGTACAGATGGGATAGCTGGAGGAACATATAAAATACAAGTTACAACTGCTGACCAAAAGAACTCTAACACAGCAGAAATAACTGTAACAGAAGATAGCGTAGATAATGGCGAAAGAACAAGAGAAGAAATATTTGAAACTGATCCTATATTCCAAGGAGATTGGAAATCAAAAGGAACTAATTATTCTGAAAACATAGTAGGAACAGATGGAAATGATACAATATATGCATATGGTGGAAATGATGTAATATACTCAGGTAAAGGGACAGATACTTTAGTAGGAGGAGCAGGAGACGACAAATATATATACATAGCAGGAGAAGGTAAAAAGGTGATATATGATAGTTCTGGTAAAGATACATTAGTATTCTTTAATGTAAATAAAGATGATATATCATACAGCAGAAGTGGATATGATTTGGTAGTAAGCTCTAAAAAAGGTAATGTAGACTTAGTAGTAAAATATCATTATTATGGAAACTATAGCATGGAATATGTAGATTTTAGATAAACTTGAAATTAATTCAGTGGGAGTATTAGTTTATTCCGAAGATAAAATAATTAAAATATATAAGGGTCGGCTAAATAAAATTTTAGCCGGCTTTTTTAATTTAGGCTGTCTGTCAAGTATGGGGGATTAAGAAATTCTAAAAAATCTAAATTTACTACTTGCTCTCACTGAACCCAAGTTCGACTTTACTCAATTGTCAAATTTTTAAGTTGAAATTATAAATACAGAAAAGGATATTTCATTTTTATCAGTATATATTGAATAGA
>CAZDNU010000068.1:0-1776 GCA_964506865.1 uncultured Fusobacteriales bacterium
TTATTAAAATATACATACGGTTTTCCTTCGTCTCCCGATTCCGCTATCCCTACCTCTAAAGGTATCTTTGCCAATAATTCTATTCCTAATTCTTTTGCAGCTTTTTCTACTCCTCCAGACTTAAATATATCTACCTTCTTGCCACAGTCAGGACATACAAAGCCGCTCATGTTTTCTACTATTCCCAATACCGGCATATTCACCATTTTTGCAAATTTTACTGATTTTCTTGTGTCTAGCAATGCAACATCTTGAGGTGTACTTACTATTACACAAGCATCTACTTGTCCTAGATTTTGAGCTATTGTCAATGGCTCATCTCCTGTTCCCGGTGGCAAATCTACTACCAAATAGTCTAGTTCATCCCATGTAATATCTGCCAAAAATTGTCTTATAGCACTTATCTTTGCAGGTCCTCGCCATATAATAGGGTCATCTGGACTTCCTAAGTAAAAGCTCAACGAGACTAGCGACAAATTATCATTTATTCTAAACGGTTTATCAAGAGCTCTTAGCTTTTCTCCCTCTACTCCAAGCATCATAGGCATATTAGGGCCATGTATATCGGCATCTACTACTCCTACTTTGTATCCTTCCAATGCCAATCCATAAGCTATATTGGCTGTAACCGTTGACTTTCCTACTCCCCCCTTTCCACTCATAACTACTATTTTGTTTTTTATCTTGTCCATATTCTCTTTCAGTCTACGGTCTTGCATCTCCATTTCAGGACTTTTTTTCATCATTTTCCTATCAATCCTTTCATTTATTTAATTTTTATTATTTTTGCTGTATGTGCGTACTCTGCTTTTTCGCCAAATTTACTCTTTAAATATACATACTCCTCTATACCTGTACAATGACATACATATAACTTATCAAATTTATATTTTTCAAGTTCTTTTAACGTGTTAATAATTCGACTATCACTTTTCCCTTTTAGATGAGTTCCACCTAAAATAATTCCAAACTCTGCATTATTATTTATTTTTGCTGCTGTTTGTAGTATATTTAGTATTCCACTATGAGCACAACCTGTAAACAAGTTTATTTTTTCATCTTTTAATATTGTCATAAATAGTTCATCTAGAAACGGATCTTTTATAAGTTTATCTTTTTGAATAAATAATCTATTTTCGTCATCTTCAAAGTCAAATTTTTTCTCTATTTTTCCTACAATCTTAATATTATCAGTTATTTTGTACTCATCTTCAATAAAAATAAACTCATTTGGATATTTCATATAGGTTTCTCTTATAGGAAAGCTTATATCTCTTGCGGTCCCTGTAGAAGTAGATACTTTATATTCCAGCGCCTCTTTTTTTAGTATTACTTTTGCATTATGATTTTTTTCTAATACATATTTCAGGCCACCTGTATGGTCATAATGCCCATGACTTAGAACTATATAATCTACGTCTTCTACTCTTTCGCCTAAACGCTCTAAGTTGTTTAGCACATTTTGACTTTGTCCAGTATCAAACAATATATTTTTACCCGATTCTTTTATCAATATCGAAAGTCCATGCTCCGAAAAAAAGCCTTGCTTATATACCATATTCTCTATTACTACTTTTATTTCCAAGTTTATCCCTCTTTTCCTAATATAATATCTAAAACACTTAAACCAAGCTTATCACCTTTTTCTTTAATTACTCCTCTATTTAGATTTACTATATCTATCAAAAATTTACATATTTCTTGTCCTATACATTTATTTGTTTGCAATATTTGGAATGCTTTTTCGCTTTCTCCTACCATTACCAGCAAAAAAGC
>CAZDNU010000069.1:0-2841 GCA_964506865.1 uncultured Fusobacteriales bacterium
CGGCTGAAGCAGAGGCAATGGGATTAAGTCCTGGGGTTGGCGAGGGAGAAGTTCCGACGGCAGAAATATTAGCAGAAAATGTAGCACAAAATATGGATAGTATCAATGCTTTTGGGACAGAATGGCAAGATTCATCATCTTTTGGGATAGGATTTAAGTATAAATTTTGATAAAAATTTCCATGACATCTTATAACGCAAATAAAAACTGGAAAAAAAAATGAAAATATGTTAAAATAATTAGAAAATTTTCATTGAGGTGTAAATATGAAAAATGATGAAAGAAGATCAATAAAACATATAGCTATAATAATGGATGGCAACGGTAGATGGGCAAAGAAACAGGGAAAGTCTAGAATATTTGGACATAAAGCTGGAGTAAAAACATTAAAAAAAATATTGATTGAAGCAAAGAAGTTGAACATAAAATATCTTACGGTATATGCTTTTTCTACAGAAAACTGGAAAAGACCTAAATCAGAAGTAGAAGCGCTGATGTTTTTGTTCAAGGAATACCTCAAAAATGAGATAAAAGAGCTAGATAAAAATAATGTGGCGCTTCGTTTTTCAGGAAGAAAAACAGGTATATCATCTACACTTTTGAAGTTAATGAAAGAAAGTGAAGAAAAACTAAGTGTGAATGATGGGATAACTTTAAATATAGCTTTCAATTATGGTGGAAGAGCGGAAATAATAGATGCTGTAAATACTGTATTGAAAGATAATAAAGTTGAAGATATAAATGAAGAAAGTTTTCGAAATTATCTTTATCAATCTGATATTCCGGATCCGGAATTAATAATTAGAACAAGCGGAGAATTTAGAGTTAGCAATTTTTTGTTATGGCAGCTAGCGTATTCTGAATTTCATATTACAGAAAAATTGTGGCCTGATTTTGATGAAGAAGACTTGCAAAAAGCGGTGGAAGAATATAAAAAACGAGAGAGAAGATACGGAGGAGTAAAGAATGTTTAGCAGAATGTTAGTAGCACTGATATCAATACCATTGTTAATATATATAGTATTAAAAGGAGAAATTACGTTCTGGATACTAATGACCGGCATAGGCGTGTTGGCGACATACGAATTTTATAGAATGCTTGAAAACAAGAAAATAAAAGCATATAAATTTTTTGGTATTGGTATATCATTTTTGATCCCAACTGCTTATTATTTCAAAGACAGTCTGATGTGGGTAATGGAAAAAGGACCTTACTTTTTTATAGCTCTCTTATTTATTTCGTTGATAATAATACAAATATTTTTGGGAAAAATAGAGGAAGCAAGCATGAAATTGGCATATACAGTACTGGGAATACTTTACATTCCTTTTTTGTTTTCGCATGTATTTGCTCTAAAGGATATAGAGAATGGACGATATTGGATACTTACAGCATTATTATTGGTGTGGGCATGCGACTCGGCCGCCTACTTTATCGGAATAAAGTTTGGAAAACATAAGATGGCACCAAATATTAGTCCTAAAAAATCAATAGAAGGCGGGTTGGCAGGAATAACAGCTCCAATTATATCAATGTTTATTATAAAGTACATATTATATTTCAAAAATACAGAGATAGCAATCATTCATATCATAATAATTGGAGCAATAGTAGGAATCGTAGGGCAGGTCGGAGATTTAGCTGAATCTATGTTCAAAAGAGAATATGGTATAAAAGATTCTGGAAACTTACTTTTGGGACATGGAGGCTTTCTTGATAGATTTGATAGTTTGATATTTATAATTCCTATATTATTTTACTACTTAAAGCTTTTTGTGGTATAATAGAATTATAGCAGAAATATCTTTAGAGAGGTGGTGGCAAGTTATCTTAAGATGTAAATGAAATATTTCAAAATTCTTATAGATAACGACAAAAGATATGAAAAAGATTTCAATTTTGGGTTCCACCGGAAGTATAGGCAAGAATACTTTAAACGTAATTGAGAAGAATAAAAATAAATTTCAAATAAGATCATTGGCAGCAAATAAAAACTATAAATTGTTGTTGGAGCAGTATAACAAATATCGCCCTGACTACCTTTGTATCAATTGTAAGGAAGGCTATGAAAACCTGAAAATGGAGTTATGCTCTGAAAATGTAGAGATAGTGTATGGTGGAAAAGGACTAAGCTTACTTGGAAGTGATAAAGAAAATGATATTGTGGTAAATGCTGTAAGTGGAAGTTGTGGACTGGAAGCCACGATAAAGGCCTTGGAAATAGGCAAAACAGTGGCACTTGCAAACAAAGAAAGTTTGGTAGCAGGTGGTGAGCTTATAAAAAAAATATTGAGACAATATAGTGGAAAATTGATACCGGTAGACAGTGAGCATAGTGCAATTTTTCAAATTATGGCAAACAATCCATCGAAAGATTTAAAACGCATAATATTGACAGCTTCCGGAGGGGCCTTTAGAAATTATTCAAGGGATCAATTAGAAAAAGTTACTGTACAAGAAGCTTTGCAACATCCAAATTGGAAAATGGGTAAAAAAATAACGGTCGACTCAGCTAGCCTTGTAAATAAAGGTTTGGAGATAATAGAAGCACACTATCTATTTGATGTTTCATATGATAAAATAGACTTTATAATTCATCCGGAGAGCATAATTCATTCCATGGTCGAATTTATAGATAATTCTATAATTGCTCAAATGGGAGATCCTGATATGCGTTTGCCTATACATTATGCCTTAAATTATCCCAAGAGGGCAGAAAATATATATATGCAAGCATTTGACTTTATAAAAAATGCAAAACTCAGCTTTGAAGGTGTAGATAGAGAAGTCTTTAGAGCGATTGATTATGCCTATGAAGCTGGAAAAACTGGAAAAACTGG
>CAZDNU010000070.1:0-3193 GCA_964506865.1 uncultured Fusobacteriales bacterium
AGCATAAAGCTGTGGTGCTGTATCCGATTCTATATATATTTTTAGATCTTCTAGTTTATCCTCCATTACCACAAAGCTTAATTCTTTAGACAGCTCTAAGTATGATGTACTTATTTTTACTACACCTGGATTTGTAGCTTCAAATAAAACTTCACTTGCTGAATATGTATTTTGAGTTTCACCTTGACTTATTGTCCACGCCACATCAATAGTTTTGAAACTACCATCACTGTATTTTACTTTGGAATTTATAGTATTGCTTTCTCCTAAATTTAAATCTTTAACTCCTGTAATCACTATGTCTACAGGCTCTATATCTCCGCTTATAGGTTTTGTCTTTCCAAAGTTTTTTACAAATATTATTAAATCCCATAAATCCAATTTCCCGTCTTGCTCAGCATAGGCATATATATTTTCCCATTTATCTGTTCCAAGATTTGCAGGTCCTATATCATATTTGCTAGAATAAGTTTTAAAATTCTCTGCTAAAATGTTAAAATCTGCTAAGCCAACTTCTCCATCATCGTTAAAATCTCCCAACAAAACTTCTTGTACATTCTTTTTGATGTTTAACAACTTTGGTTCAATCTTATTCACTTTTTCTTCCAAAATCACTTCTAACGGATCATCCACATCTACTATTTCAATTATATTCTTAATTTTTCCTTGCTTTGCTACAACATATACCTTTATATAATTTTCCTCTTCTGCAATTAGTCCCATATTTTCATCATTTAACTTGATATTTTTAGTAGATATAGTTCCCTTTATTTTTATCTCTGCTGCTTCTAAGTCTTCTTCGGGTTCGCAAACTACTTTGTCACCACTTCTACTTAAGACTACTCCTATCCCTTTGTCGCTTTCATCATTTTTCATGCATGCACTACTTAGTATCAAAACCAGTAGCATTATGCATATTAATATTTTTTTCTTCACTTAGCGATTCCTCCTTTTATATTATTTAATATTTCGTAATAAGCTTTCAGCCAATTACTTCTTATACTAAAAATATAGCAAAATTCATTCAAAAAGTGATTATTTTTTGACCGTAATGTTTCCAGGCATCTCCAATGACTAATTTGCAAAACAGGCGTCACCTTATTGCTCGTGTGTTCTTTTTCGGTTCTAAGTGTTCTCTTTTGGTCTCTAACATGTTTGTGGCGAATTCTTTTTTATATATTATTTTAATCAAAAAGATGACTCAAGTATAGCATGAGTCATCTTTTACTAATATGCCTGTCCAGTGTTCATTCTTACATTAATCGCTTCATTAGAAAATCCAACATCACTTCGAACTAGCATCTGTTTATTAAAGAAATATCTAAATCCAACTCCACCGGAATAGTGCATATCTTTATAAAACATCTCTGTGTCATATGTATCCGATACCCTTCCTACTTCAGCAAATATGGTCCCCTGCATTCCTGATATAAATTTATCTAGCGGAAAACGTAATTCCGCCTGCAACAATACCGAATGATTGTCATGAAATCTATAGTAGTAATAACCTCTAAACGTTTCCAGGTCCCCTAGTAGAGCATTATCAAAAAACGGAGCATATGTCTCTACTTTATCATCAGCATTACCAGTCATAAATCTACGCAAGCTTGTTCTCTCTTCGCTAAGAACTTTTTTTCCACCAGTACTCTGAGTCCGAAATCTAAGTGCAAATATCGATTTTTTAAATACCGGTATGTATTTTCTTATATCAAATGTAAGTTTATAATAATCCCATTCATTTTCACTATCCTTCCCCAACATGTTCAAGCTTTTTTTCACATTTAGTATAAGTCGCTTGCCAGAACTTGGATTATGTATATCATTTGTATCACTATATTCATAAGCCATAGATAATGCATCCGATTTATATGTCTTAATTTGACTTTCCAAGTAATTATAATCATATTCTAATTTTATATTGTTATTTTCGTTTATTGCATAATTTATATTGGCTCCTACGACATTGTTCCAGCCATGATACAATCTATATCCATCCAAGGTCGACTTATCAATGGTTCCTAAGTCTTGAAGCATATTCAATTCTTCTGTGTCTAATTGACTATAGTCTCCAGTAGCACTTGCATAACCTATCTTTTCTTTTTGCTCATCACTCATTTCCTTATATTCATCTAATATATGGAGATACTCTTTTGGTATTTCATCACTTGAACTGTCATTCCCCATTGCAGTATTTCTTATATCATTATATTTCATTATCTGAATTTTCAGCCCGCCTGTAAGTTTTCCATTTATTGGGTAATTACTCATATTAGCCCATATCAAAAAAGTATCAGTTGTAGGGGACCACAATCCTATATTTGTAAATCTAGTTTCATTTTTAAACATATCTAAGTTATAATAAAAATCTCCCACCATTATGCCAGCTTCATTGATATAGTATACAAACGGTATATTTTTACTTTTTTTCTCATTGTCAAAACTATATATTTTTTTCAACTTTTGCAGTAAATTTTCATCTAAATTTTTATCTTCAGCATTTAGCGAAGCTATAATTATGAAGCTCAATATAATCACATACAATTTTTTCATCCTTAATAATCTACCTTTCTTCTTATCGTATTTTTTAATTTTGACCTATTATATAATATTTTGTTCTTTTTTTCAACTTTTTTAATGGGTGACAGGCACCAAAACATCAAAAAGTGGACAATTTTGTGGAAACAAAGTGGAAAAATTGATATTTCATGTGGCACCAAAAAAAAGACGGATTAAACAATCCGTCTTTTCCTAATATATTTATTTACTTTTATCTGTATAGTGGAAATTTATCAGCTAATTTATGAACTTCCCCTTTTACTTCATTTAATACATCTTCATTATCTATATTATCAAGAACCTTCACAATAAGCTCAGCAATAGTTTTCATATCTGCTTCTTTCATTCCTCTAGTCGTTACTGACGGTGTACCTATTCTTATACCACTTGTCACAAAAGGTTTCTCTTTGTCAAATGGTATACCATTTTTATTCACTGTAATATCAGCTTTTACCAATGCTTCTTCGGCAGCTTTTCCTGTAATTCCTTTTGGAGTAAGGTCTACAAGCATTAGGTGGTTGTCTGTTCCACCAGATACGATTCTTAGTCCTTTTGCAGTTAATTCATCTGCCAATACTTTTGCATTTTTTACTACTTGAGCTTGATATTCTTTGTATCCTGGCTCCAAAGCTTCTTT
>CAZDNU010000071.1:0-3051 GCA_964506865.1 uncultured Fusobacteriales bacterium
TCCTTTTTTAATGATTCACTTCTATTTTTATTCATTATACAGCCTCCATTTATCAATAAGCTAGTCGACACCCACCATGATATCTTTTATTCGGATTTGTATGCGCCGCAAAAGCTCGTAATGCCATTACTACATAATACGGCTCTGGACTGACAAATACTCCCCCTCTTACTCCAGCACCTTCTCCTGTTCTATCGGGCCAATCAGAATTTGTTGCAAATCCTTCTTCGTCCAATTCACCACTTCCATACGTTCCAATGTATTTTCTACCTTCTGTTCTTCCAACTGTAACGCATTGTTTCCAAAGATTACCAGAAAGTTCCATTACACCATAAAATGATGCTCCACTGTCTTCTCGCTCGTCTACACCTTCATGACTAGAATTAGAAAATAATCCTACACTTACAGGTCCTATAAATCCTGGATTTCTGGGCTCTTTTAGTATTTCTCTTTCAAATGGTGCTATTCCACATCCAAAATTACAGTTTACAATACCTGTTTCCGGCAGTTTTATCTCTTTTCCACTGCCATCTGCACCCGAAAACATCTCTACTCTTCCAATACGTGTAGTACCCCACGCAAATTCACATGACACAGGTTCTGCTGTTCCCCTAGCCGCCTTTTCATACTCCAATTCCGTTGCAGGTCTTAGGCCTGACCATGCAGCAAAAGCTGTTAAATCACTCCAACTTAACGCATTACATGCCCGTTGCGGTGCATTCGTATAAAACTTTACTGGCTTTTTAGTTCCATTCCCTCTTTTCATTGCAATAATTGCTTGGCGCTCATATTCTGTAGAAGTATCCGTCATCACATAATAGTTTTCAATCTCATCAGAGGATATGTCCGATAACACTTGTGACTGTTGTTGTTTCCGTGTCAACAAATTAAGAAAGTCTAAAAATTGCTGACTAGTTAGAGAATATTTCATATACCAAAATGCCTTATAACCTTTGGGAAACTCTTTTGGTATGATAAATGGTGCCTCTTCTCTCGAAAAAGGACTGTCTTGATTGCAATATAGTGCTCCTTCTTTTTTTGCTAAAAGTAATTCATCTTCTGATTTTACAAGATATGCACCTTTATCAGGATATGTGAAAAAACAATTTTTCAATCCACTTTTCTCTCCTTTTGGATCTCCTATGTAGTGCTCCCCTTTTGGTATATACACCATCTCTATTCCCATTATCTTTATTTCAGCGCCATTATGCAAATCAATATTATCATGATTCCAATCCAATATTATATCTTCTATATGTAGCTTGCCACTCCCCGCCAATCTATAGATAAATGCTCCTTTTTTTTCTTTGGGAATCCACATTCCTATTTCACTATCAGCTTTTTCTTTTCCTACATCGCTACCTTTAGGAGTTTGATCTGTATAGTCAAATTGATTCAGGCTTGCGCTTTTCAAATCAATGTGTCGCCATATTCCATCTTGTGCTTTATATTTTCCAAAAAGCCATACACCATCACAATTCAAATCATTTTTCCAGCTTTTTTCCCACTTTATTTCTACTTTTATCTTATTGTTTCTCAGCAATTCATACGTTAATATTTCTAAATTCATATTTACCATCTCCTCTTTTTTTCTAAAATAAGTTGAAGGTTTATTTTAGTTATTTTGATATATTTCTTACAGGCCGAAAAGGATATTTACCCTCTTTTTTTCCACCATAATATCCATCATATCCAAATTTAAAATTGATCCCCCAGGCAAATGTATCTGCAAAGGTATTTGAAGACCAATAAAATCCAAGTGGATTAATTTGTGTATCCGGAAAATATTTCTCAAAATACCATCTTTCATTGCTATATGACAGATCCAATATAGTTCCTAGTTCTTTCATTGAAGGCATTCTCCAATCTCCGTATCCAGCTATATTAAGCTCTTCACAATATTTTAGTGCTTCTTCCCATGTCAGATTAGGCGACTCCTCTTTTTTCCACATAAGTCCTGTATTCAGATCACTTATAGTTCCATCCTTATTATCAGCAAAATTTACTTTTTCAGTATCACCAAAGCTGCGATTATATCCGTCACGTACAGCTCGTATACAAAATCTCTGCTCTTGACTATAAGCTATCCCACAGCCGTATCCAAAATATATTCCCCACATCAACTTAGTATCTGCTCCATATATATCTTTGGACCAATAAAACTCACTTTTGCTATTTACAAAGTACTCCTGATCTATAGCTAAGTCTTCATCACCATATTTTACAATCGATCTTAGTTCCTCTTTGTTTGGCATCCTCCAATCCGAAAATCCGCCATAATTTTCTTGATTTAATTGATCGATAAACCGTTTCGCTTCATTGTAATTATATTTTCTTTCATTGTAATTTATATCCATTTTATTTTTAGACTTGATTTCCCACACAAGTCCTGTATTTTCATCTTTTACCATATAAAACTCTTTTGTAGGATTTGATATCTCTATTCCTTCATTGCCTAATTTGATATATTTTTGAGGATTAATATTATAATTGCCCGCTTGTCCATAAAATCTATCCCCATTTTTTATTTTTTCAAATATATTTCCCATGTCATCATATAATATTTTTTGTCCATCATTTGGCACTTTGAATACATTTTCATTTGACTGATTTGTATAGATATTTCGTACCATTCGGCACAATAAAGGCGTATTTTTGTTTGCATAGTAACCATCATAACCAAAACAAAAATTTGTAACCCATGCATATGTCCCACTATAGCTGCTCGAAGAAAAATAATGCAGTAATGGTGGTTTTAAGCCTTCTGCAGGAAAATATTCTTTAAAATACCACCAATTATCATCATAATTTATATTCAATATAGTATTCAATTCTTTTATAGTTGGTAATCGCCAATCTTTGTAAGCTCCAAGAGTCATACTTTTAGCTTTTTCCAAGGCTTTATACCAAGACATTCTTTCATTTTCACCTTTCTGCCACATTAGGTTAGTAACGTTATCGCTTATTGTTCCGTCTCCATTATCTACAAATCTGCTTTTATCTGCTACTCCAAATTTTCTATCATTTCCACCTGCAACTGCACGCACTGCT